>PLCI01000048.1:0-18342 GCA_003135595.1 Acidimicrobiaceae bacterium
ACGTCGCGAAGTACTTCGCGATCATCCCCGCACTGTTCATCGTCACGTACCCGCAGCTCTCGTCGCTCAACGTGATGCACCTCCACAGCGCGAACTCGGCGGTGCTCTCGGCGGTCATCTTCAATGCGCTCGTCATCGTCGCGCTGATCCCCCTCGCGCTGCGAGGGGTCAAGTTCCGACCGACGTCCGCAGCCGCGATGCTGCGACGCAACGTCTGGATCTACGGCGTCGGCGGGATCATCGCGCCGTTCATCTTCATCAAGCTGATCGACCTCATCATCACTGCGTTGGGAGCGTACTGAGATGCAAGCACTACTTCGTTCGGTCGTCCTCACGCTCGCGCTCTTCGTGATCTGCGGGGTGGGCTACCCGATCGCGGGGTGGGCGTTCTCCCAGGCGGCGTTCCACGGCCAGGCGAACGGCTCGATCACGAAGAACGGCTCGACGCTCATCGGTCAGCAGTGGGGCATCGCGACCTACGACGCCGCCACGAAGATGTGCACCGTGTCGATCAACCCCCTGTGGTTCAACGGGCGGCCGGACGCCGACAACCCGCTCGGCCTTCAGTACCCCGCTCCACCGCACGGCACGCAGTGCCCGGCCCTCTCGGGCTCCTCCACGCAGGCCGACCTCGGACCGCACTCGCAGGTCCTCGCGAACGACGTCGCCGCCAACGTCGCGGCGTGGAAGGCCGTCGGGGTCAACAACCCGACACCGGACCTCGTGACCACCTCGGGCAGCGAGCTCGACCCGGACCTCCTGCCCATGGACGCGCTCGTCCAGGTCCCGATGATCGCCAGGGCTCGTGGGCTGTCGCCGTCGTGCTTGCAGTCGCTGATCATGAGAGAGACCGCCGGCGCGGAGCTCGGCTTTCTCGGCGCGAGCTACATCAACGTGCTCGCGCTCAACGAGGCGCTGGCGGCGCTCCCCCCTCACTGCTGAGGTGGACGGCCAGCAGCGCGAGCGTGCACCTGTGGTCGAGGACGACCCGGTCGCGACGAGGATCGTTGACGTCACCCTGCGCCGGCGCTGCGAGGTGTCCGCGACCATCACGTCCGTCGAGTCGACCGGTCGTCCCACGGTGGTGCTCGACGTGGTGGTCGACGACGGCACCGCGCGCCTCGTGTGCACGTTCTTCGGGCGCCGGGGCATCCCCGGGTTCCAGGTCGGGCGCCGCGTCCAGGTCTCGGGCCGACTCGTCCGCTACCGGGACCGCCCGTGCCTGCTCAACCCCGCCTACGTGCTGATGGACGACGGGTGCGCGGAACCGGCGACGAGCTCGTAGCCGATGCCGCTGTGGGTGACGAGCATGTTGCCGTGCGTCCCGAGCTTCTTGCGGAGCCGGTGCGCGTAGACGCGCAGGTAGTGGGCCTCGGTCGAGTACGTCGCGCCCCACACCTCTCGCAGGATCATCTGGTGGGTGCAGACCTTCCCCTCGTGCCGCGCGAGGAACGCGAGCAGGTCGAACTCCTTGGCCGTGAGCCGCAGCGCCTCTCCCTCGACGCTGGCGGTCCGGCGCACGAGGTCGCAGGTGAGCGAGCCCACGTGCAGCACCGTCGGGGCCGCGGGCGCCGACGGCGCGGACCGCCGGAGCAGCACGCGCAGCCGCGCCTCGAGCTCGGCCATCCCGAACGGCTTGGTCACGTAGTCGTCCGCGCCCCGGTCGAGGGCGTCGACCTTTCGCTCCTCGTTCCCGAGGGCGGACAGGATGAGGATCGGCACGTCGCTGAACTCGCGGATCCGGCCGCACACCGTCGCGCCGTCGAGATCGGGCAGCGACAGGTCGAGGACGACCACATCGGGTTGGCGAAGCGACGCGAGCACCACGCCGTCGGATCCGGTGCGCGCCGTCGCGACGTCGTAGCCGCGTGCGCTGAGGCCGATCGAGAGCGCACGCAGCAGCGCACGGTCGTCGTCGACAACGAGCACGCGCTCCCCGCTCACGAGGACTCCTCGAACGTCGCGACGCGCACCTGGAACGTGAAGCACGCCCCGCCCGCAGGCCCATCTGCCACGCTCAGGTGCTGCCCGTGGGCCTCGACGAAGGCGGTCGAGATCGCGAGCCCCAGGCCAGCCCGCCCGCTCCCGGCGTTCCGGTCGAGCATGTGGAAGATCCGCTCGCGGTCCGCCTCGGGAACGCCCGGACCCTCGTCGCTGACCGAGACGGTCACGAGCCCGGCACGCTCGCTCGCCGCCACCGTGATCGTCGAGCCGTCCGGCGAGTGCTGGGCGGCGTTGGTGAGGAGGTTCGAGAGCACCTGGGCGATGAGCACCTCGTCCATCTCGACGATCGGGAGGTCATCGGGGATCTCGAGAGCCAGCTCGTGATGCACGAGCGCGGCTCTCGCGGCAGCGATCGCGGTGTCGACGACGCTGGCAAGGACGTGCGGCTCGCTCCGAAGCGCGAGCGTGCCCGCCTCGAGGCGCGCCATGTCGAGCAGGTTCGCCACGAGCATCGCGAGGTGGTCCGACTGGTCCTCGATGGTCGCGAGCAGCTCGGTGTGGTCCGCCCCCGAGAGCGTGAGCCCGGGCGCCCGCAGCGTCGACACGGCAGCCTTGATGGACGCGAGCGGCGTCCGCAGGTCGTGGGAGACCGCGCCCACCATCGCGCTGCGCCAGCGGTCGACCTCCTCGAGGAGGTCCGCTCGGAGCGCCTGCTCGCGCAGCTGGCTGCGCTCGATCGCGAGGGCCGCCTCGTTCGCGAAGGTGCCGAGCAGCTGGCGCTCGAACGCCGACAGCGTGGCGCCGGCAACGACCAGCTGTCCCACGGGACGCTGGACCGCGGTCAGCGCGACGCGCCGCACGTCGCCGTCGGAAGCGGCGCCGACGAGCGCCATCGCCTGTGTCGACCCGACGGGACCGAGGGCGGCGGCACGCTCCACGTCGCCGATCACCTCCCCGGCGGTCGCCGCGATCGTGAGCGAGCCGTCGACTGGGAGCAGGAGCGCGACCCATCGTGTGCCGAACGTCTCGTGGACGATGGTCACGACGAGACCCAGGAGCTCGTCGAGCGACTGCTCGCCGATCAGGTACTCGGAGACCTCGAACAGCCGGCGGATCGCCTCGGTACGGAAGGTGGCGTCGCGGCGCGAGTCCTGCTGGACGGCGACGAGCCTCGCGACGATGAGCACGACCACGAGGTACACCACGAGGGCCACCCAGTCCTGGGCGGAGTTGACGCTGAGCGTCCCGTACGGGGGTATGAAGAACCAGTCGTAGACGAAGAAGCCTGCGAGCGCCGCGCCGACGCCCGTCGCGAAGCCCCCCGCAGAGACGCCCACGATGACCGGGACGACGAAGACGACCGCGGCCGTCGCGACCGCGAGGTGCGGACGGATCGCGAGCATCACCGCGGTCGCGAGCACCATCGTCGTCAGTGCGGCGGTGCTCGCCCAGACCGTCCTGCGCACGGTGACCGATCCCTTCGGCGCTGGCGTGCGGGGCACGTCGCCGACGCGCGCTTCGACTGGCATCCTAGGACCGTGGGTGACGACCGGTGAACGAGCGCGAGCGCCTCATGGGCGCCATAGAGGACTCCGCCGACGTCGTCAGCCCCGCAGGCAAGTTCCGGATCTACCTCGGGTCCGTCGCGGGCGTCGGAAAGACCTGCGCGATGCTGGACGAGGGCTGGCGGCGCGCGCAGCGGGGCGCCGACATCGTGATCGGCTTCGTCGAGGCCCACGGCCGACCGAAGACGATCGAGCTCATTAAGGACCTCGAGATCGTGCCGAGGCGCACGATCACCCATCGGGGCACGGCGTTCGAGGAGATGGACGTCGACGCGGTCATCGCGCGCCACCCAGAGGTCGCGCTCATCGACGAGCTCGCCCACACGAACGTGCCGGAGGCCTCGCGTCACGCGAAGCGCTGGGAGGACGTCATCGAGATCCTCGACTCGGGGATCGCCGTGATCTCGACGCTCAACGTGCAGCACATCGAGTCCATCGCCGACGCCGTCGAGGCCATCACCGACGTGAAGGTCCGCGAGCGCGTCCCGGACTGGGTCGTGCGGCGCGCTGACCAGATCGAGCTCATCGACTCGTCGCCCGAGCAGCTGCGCCGGCGCATGCTCCACGGCAACATCTACCCCGAAGAAAAAGTCCACTCGGCGCTGCAGGGGTTCTTCAAGACGCAGAACCTGGTGGCGCTGCGAGAGTTCGCGCTCCGCTTCGTCGCCGACGAGACCGAGGAGGACCTGCTCGCGTACCTGCGCGACCGGACCGTCGGCCATGTGTGGGAGACGACCGAGCGCGTCCTTGCGATGGTGACCGGCGAGTCCACCGACGACGCGGTGGTGCACCGTGCGGCGCGGATCGCGTCACGGCTGAAGGCGACGCTCGAGGTCGCGCTCGTCGCGGAGGGCGAGCGCACCGGGCGTCGTGCGGCACGGCTTGACGACCTCAACCGGATCGCCACCGACGTCGGCGCGACGACGACCGAGGTCGTGGCCGACGACGTCGCGACGTCGATCGTGGACCTCGCGACGCGCCACCAGGTCACCCAGCTCGTGCTCTCGGCCGCCTCCCCCAAGGGGCGCCTCGGGGGGCTCCGCAAGGACTCGAGGCTCACGCGGCTCCTCGCGCTCGCCGCGCAGCACGGCATCGACGTCCACCTGATCGCGCCACCAAGGGGCATCGACGATGGATCTTGAGGGTCGCGTCCAGACTGGGGCGCGTCTCAGCGCTGGTCGAGGCGTCGCTCGAGCGTGACCAGGACGTCGTCCACCTCGATCGGACCGGTCCGAAGCTGGATCGTGCCGGTGACTCGCCGCTCCGGCAGTCCCGCGTCGACGTAGCCGAGCGCCTCGTAGAGCGCACGGGCGTGGTCGTTGTCGACACTCACCGTCACACAAAGCCGGGTGCTGCCGCGTCGCCGACACGCCGCCTCCGCCGCGGCGATGAGCGCCGTCGCCACGCCGCGTCGCCGGAACTCGCTTCGCACCTCGAGGTCCTGGAGCTCGGGTGGGTCCGACCACGCAACGTGCGCGTGTCCGCGCGGCTCGGCGCCGTCCCAGTCGACGAGGTACTCGCCCTTGCCCTGGTACAGCCTCGCGAGCCCGAGCACCTCGCCCACCTGCACGATCTCGTGGGGCTCGAGCCAACGGATCACGTGCCGACACTGGCACGATCCGCCCGCCCGAGCGAGCGACCTCCTTACGAAATCCTTAGCCGGAGGCCGCCAAGTGCCGTCGGTAGGATGCCGGTGTGTCATTCGACGAACCCATCGCCGGTCGCTCTCGGCTGTCGAGAGCGGTCGCCAACCAAGACGGCTTGATCGCACTCGGACGGGCGATCGAGGGGGGGCCTGCGCGCACTTCGGTCCGACGCCGCCGTCGGCGACCCCGCTGGATCCTGTGGACCAGCGTCGGTTTCGGGTCTGTCGTCATCCTCGTCGTGGCCGCGCTGGTTGCCGTGTACCTCTACCTCGGCGGCCTCGCGAAGACGATACCGGTGAAGCACCTGCAAAGCGGCAACAACATCCTCCTCGTGGGGTCGACAGATCGTTGCTCGCTCAAGCACCCCAACCTCGCCTATGGCCTGTGCTCCCAGGGCGTGACCGGAATCAATAGCGACATCGTGATGATCGCCCACCTTGGCGCGAACGGCAAGGTGTCGCTGCTCTCGATCCCCCGTGACCTCTTCGTCCCGAATGCGAGGGTCGGCAACAACGCCAACAAGATCGATGCTGCCCTCTACAACGGTCCGAGCCAGCTCGTCGCGGCCGTCGAAGAGGACTTCGGCATCCCGATCAGCCATTTCATTGAGCTCAATTTCGACACGTTCGCCAATGTCGTCGACGCGGTGAATGGCATAGACATGTACTTCCCGCGCAAGATCTTTGACGCGTACTCCGGCCTCAACATCGAGCGGCCCGGGTGCTACCACCTGGACGGGATCCACGCGCTGCAAGTCGTGAGGGCGCGCCACCTCCAGATCCAGTACTCCGCGGCCGATGGCACCAATCCTCGCAACTGGCCCCAGGAGCCGCTCTCGGACCTCGCGCGCATCCGCCGCACGCACGAGTTCATGCGCGTGGTTGCAGCCAAGCTCCTGGGCACAGGCATCGGCGATCCGTTCCACGACTTCAACCTCGCGTCGACGCTCCTGCCCGACCTCACCGTCGACACCGGCTTCGGCGCGCACCAGATGGTCTCGCTCGCGCTCCAGTACGCGGGCACGAAGATCTCGCAGGTCCCCCAGCTCACGTACCCGATCGTCCTCAACCAGACCGGCAGCTACACCTACCAGGGGATCCCCGGCTACGGCGACGTCGAGTTCCCGATCCAGCCCGGCGGCTGGCAGACCGTCGACCAAATCTTCGGTGTCAATCCCAGCCAGAGCCCCTGGACCGGCAAGGCACTCCCCCTCCCCGGTGCCTTCCACATCTCGGTCGAGAACGGCACGGGCCTCTCCAACCAGGCGGCGATCGTCGCGCAAGCACTTGGCCACAAGGGCTTCAGCGTCAACCAGACCGGCAACCGCGCCGCGGTCGGGACGCCAGAGGAGACCTTCGTCTGGTACGGCGGTCCGCCCCCGCCCGCTGAGGGGAACTGGAAGAGCGCGAGCCTTGCCGCGGCGCTGCGGGTGATGACCGTGCTGCAAGGCCCGGTGACGCTCGGCTACAACCCCGCCATGGTGACGCAGCACGACATGGTGACGATCCAGACCGGCTCCGACCTCAGCATCGCGACGCGGAACTGGACCGCGCCCACCACCACCACGACGACGAGCACGACCACCACGACGTTGGCGGGCGGCTCGACGACGACGTCGACGGTCAAGGTCACGCCGAGCACCGTCTTGGACCCGCCCGGCGTGAAGACCGACAACAAGCTGTCCGCCCCGTCGTTCACGGCCCAGCCGCTCGCGGCGTGGGACCCACGGGCATGCGCCGCCAACATGCCCGTGTGGGTCGATCGGTCCAAGTAGCCGGCGCGTCCGCCCCGGCGACAGACGAATCGCATCGGCATCGTCCGGCGCAAAGGGGGACCGATGAGCGAGGACTGGGCGAGGCCAGTCGTGCACTTCGAGATCGAGGCGATCGACCCTGAGGTGCTCGTGCCCTTCTACGAGGCCATGTTCAGCTGGTCCGTGGGCGAGGGGTTCATCCGGACCTTCGCCGCTGGCCTCGGGGGACCCGAGCCCGGCCCTGCGGGGCACTTCCGCCAGAGCGAGCGGAGCGGCGTGACCCTCTACGTCCAGGTCGCAGACCTCGCGGCGTCCCTCGAGCTCGCCGCGTCACTCGGCGGCGCCGTCACGCTGCCCCCGTTCGACGTCCCGGGCGGCCCGACGATCGCAGGGATCACCGATCCCGAGGGCAACCCCGTCACGCTCGTCCAGCAGTAGCTCAGCCGCGGTCCTCGAAGACCCTTCGCCGGTAGGAGCCGGGCTCGATCACACTCCTGAGCGCCTCGAGGCCGTCGTCGATCGGTGCCGTGCTGCTTGTCGGCGCGTCGAGCGCGAGCGGGGCCGGCGCTGTGGCGAACAGCGACACGACGAGCACGCCGCCGTCCTCAGCGAACGCGGTCGTCCGTCGACGCAGCCCGTCGCGGTGGACGTAGCTCCACGCCTGCACTCCGTCGTCGACCGCGGCGAACGCCGTCCGCGTGACGCCCGCGGCGAGCGTGAACTGCTCGAGCTCGAGGTACTCCACGATGCCTCCTAGGTGCCTTCAGGCGTCTCGACGCCGTCGGCCGCGCCCACCACGACCACGACGTTGCCCAGCTTCTGGCCGGTCTCGACGAAGCGATATGCCTCGACGATCTGCTCGAGCGGGTAGCGGCGGTCGATCCACGGCGTGAGCCTGCCAGTCGCCATGAGCTCGGCGAAGTACTGGACGGTCTCGGGATCGAACTTGGGCGGTGCGAACACGACTCTCCTTCCGTGCAGCAACGGCCCGAGGAACAGCAGGAACAGGTTCTGCAGGTGCGGCCCGGGCCCCGTCGACATGTAGATCGCCCTCGGCTTCATGAGTCGCGTGCACGCACGGTACGACAGCATCCCCCAGGCGTCGAACACCAGGTCGTAGCGCTGCTCGTCGGCGGTGAAGTCCTCCGCGGTGTAGTCGACGACCCGGTCGGCGCCGAGCGTGCCGACCATCTCGAGCCCGTTGGTCGCGCAGACGGCGGTGACCCTCGCGCCCAGCACCTTGGCGAGCTGCACCGCGGCGGATCCGATGCCGCCCGACGCCCCGTAGACGAGGACCGACGTGCCGTCCGCGACGCCGGCCCGTCGCAGGCTCGACAGCGCGTAGTGCGAGGCCTCCGTGCCCGGCGCGGCGTCCTCGAAGCCCAGGTGCTCGGGGATTCGCGCCAGCAAGCCGCCCTCGGGGATCGCGAGGTACTCGGCGTGCGCACCGAACCGCCCCTCGACGTACCCGAAGACCCGGTCGCCCACCTCGTAGGTCGTGACCGCCTGACCGACCGCGACCACCTCGCCGGCGAACTCGGTGCCGAGGATCGTGGCCCTCGGGCGCAGCACGCCCGTGAGGAAGCGCATCGGCAGCGGGGACGCGGCCCGGTAGTGGCAGTCGGTCCGGTTGACCGTCGTCGCGTGGACCCTGACGAGCAGGTCGGCGTCGCCTACCTCGGGGCGAGGGACGTCACGTACCCCGACGACCTCGGGCGCGCCATAGCGCGTGTGCACGGCTGCTCGCATGCAGCGATCGTCGCACCTCCCAGGGTGCGGCGCCAAGGCTCAGCCAGGCACACCGACGCACGGTCCGGTCCCGCACTCCTGGGGGACGAAGCCCGTCGCCATGAACGTGTGGATCTGGATGATGATGCCGGGCGTCTGACGCCCGTAGCCGTGGGGGTCGTTCCCGTACTGGCTGCCCGACGGCGACAGGTTGACCGTCGGCGGCGTCGGGGTGCCGTAGTCCCACAGCTCGATGAACGCGGGGTTGGAGATGGCCTGGTTGGCCGCGCTCAGCCCCCACTGCATGGTCACGGGCAGATTCACCCTCGGGGTGGGCCAGGAGTTGTTGTTGAAGACCGGCTGGTGGTTGCGTGCCCCGATCGTGCGCGCGAGCGCCTCGGCGGACACGTTCGCCACCTGGTGGTCCCCGTAGTTCTCGATGATGAAGACCTGCTTCGCCTTGGTGCCCGCGTAGGGGTGCGACGTCAGGTGCTCTGCGTAGCCCTCGTTCTCGCCTCGGTCCCAGAGCAGCTGGGCGAGCTGGAGGCCGATCTGCTGGTCGGTCGAGTTGGGGTAGGCGGGGTCGTAGACCGCGGCGAACTCCGACCAGTCGACGGACCGGTCGAGCAGCAGGCCCCCGTAGTTCTCCCCGGGCACGCCGAGGATCGCGCGGCTCCACTGCGTCGAGATCGCCGAGACGGCGCCGCCCATGATCCCGCCCTGGGAGTACCCCTGGAAGCCGCACTTGCCCACCGTGAAGCGCACCTTGCTGCCCTGCTTGAACGCGGCGTTCGTCGCGAAGCCGTGCGGCGAGTTGATGAGCCGCGCGAGGAACTGGAAGTTCACGAAGCCCTGGAGCATGTGGTCCACGTTGACGTTGAAGGTGCTCATGTTCTGGAGGGAGGCGGCCACGAGCAGCACGTCGTTGCTGGACATGCCCGACCAGTCCGTCGCGCAGCCCATCATGTTGGCGGCGACGCCCTTCACGAATGACGAGCCCGCCACCTCGGTCGCGTCGCCCAGCAGGCCGTGGCCGTACAGGGTGGGCAGCGCTGCCCCGCCCGCGGCGATGGACGTGGGCATGACGCAGATGAAGTTGGCCCAGATCTGCTTCGACCAGGTCTTGGTCGACGTGGACAGGGTGCCGCGCTCCAGGAGCGGCAGCCCGTGCTTGTCGACGTTCATCGCGCCGCAGCCCGCGGTGTTCGTGCTGTCGAACATGGCCGTCTGCTTGGTCGGGCAGTGCGCGAGGAAGGTCGGGACCTGGAAGCTGCCCGAGACCTGGCGCTCGGTGCCGACCGTCGCGACGCTGAAGATGCGGTAGACCGGCGTCGTCTTGCCGACGAGCTTGAACGCCTGGTCGCGCATCGTGAGCGCGGGGTCGGCGAGGTTGTAGTCGGCGAACTTGGTCGATGACGTGCCGCCTGAGGAGACGACCGAGAAGTCCCAGGCCGCGTACAGGTGCGTGAGGCTGAACGAGCTCAGGTCGTTCTTGACGAGCCACTTGAGGTGCGCACCCCGGGTGGCAGGCACCATCGTGCCGTTGAGCGCGGCGGACTCCCCCGCCAGCATCGGGATGCGTGCGCTACTCGTGTCGAACAGGTTGCGCAGCACGACGTCGATGCGGTCGCCCTCGGTGTAGTTGACCGCAGGGTGGATCAAGAGCAGCTGGGTCGTGGTGTCCGCGTTCTGGGCGTCGAGCTCGGTGAAGTAGGGCACGCAGACGTGACGCGTGACGTCCCAGAGGACGATCGGCACGGACGTGCTCGTGAGCTTGCCCTTGATCGTGCAGTCCGAGAGGCCGATGTTGGTCGACGTCGCGATGTTCGAGTTCGTGAGCGAGAGGTTCGGGATGTTGATCATGACGACGGAGCCCGGGGAGAACCCGTCGTTCTGGTTCTGGTACTTCGGGTTGATGTGCACGCTGGACTTGTTCACGGGCGTCGCGGTCGCCGCGATGTTCAGCAAGCGCCCAGTCGGCGTGCTCGCCTTCTTGGTGAACGCGTTGTTCGGCCAGGGCAGCAAGCAGTCGTGCCCAGTCGGCGTGGTAACGAGGGCGTCGCACTTGGCGACAGCCGGATCAGGCATCGTCGACGCCGATGCGCTCGACGGCGACACGACCGCGACGAGCAGCGGCGAGAGCAGCCCCGCGAGGACGAATGTTGACAGGGCACGACGGCGCAGCATGGCTCCCCCTTCGACGGCGACGTGGCGTCGGGCGTGTCCCGCTGCCCACCGCGCCGGCTCCTGCCTACCAGACCGGCCGTAGGGCCGTCGACACTGCGACCAAGCCTCGGTTTGTCGAGTCCGGGCTAGACGACCGTGAAATGCGTCGTGAACGAGCTCGGCCGTCCGTGGTCGTCCACGGTGAAGGCAAATAACCACGAGCCAGAGGCCAGCGTCGGGAACCCGACGTAGTGCGTGGCATCGAGCCGGAGCAGGCGAAGCGGCACGGCAGCACCGGCGCCCGTCTCGACGACGCGGGGGTTCGTGACCTCCCCGGGCGCTCCCGAGAAGAAGACGTGCAGCTGGTTCGGGCCTGCCTGCAGCGTCTCGAGGTACACCTCGGCAGCGGCCCCATCCGGCAGGTTGACGGTCAGGATCGTGGGCAAGGACGCGATGAGCGGTTGGCCGCGCGCGGGGGAGACCGCCTGGGCGACGACGACGGTCGAGCCGAACAGCAGCACGGGCACCGCGACCGAGACCGCGAAGCCGCGGGCGCCGCGCAGCACTCTCGGCGNNGCCCATCGCGACCGCGGCGACGAGTGGGTCGAGGAGCCCCGTCGCGGCGAGGGGCAGCGCCGAGATGTTGTAGCCCATCGCCCACCCGAAGTTCTGCACGATAACCGAGGACGTCGACCTTGCGATCCCGACCGCGTTCGGGACGCCCTCGAGGTCGCTGCCAAGGAGCGCGACGTCGCTGCTCTCGAGCGCCGCGTCGGCGCCGGTGCCGATGGCGATCCCCACGTCGGCCGCGCTGAGCGCGGGCGCATCGTTGACGCCGTCGCCCACCATGACGATCCGGCGACCGGTTGCCTGCAGCCCGCGGATGGCATCGAGCTTGTCGGCGGGACTGAGATCGCCCTCCGCCCGATCGATGCCGAGGACGTCGGCGACGGCACGAACGGCGGGCGGCGCGTCGCCGCTCAGGATGACCGACGACAGCCCGATGGCCCGGAGCCGCGCGATCGCGGGCGCCGCGTCCGGTCGCGGTGGCGTCGAGACGGACAGCGTGCCGACGACGCGGCCGTCGCTCGCAACCGAGACCACCGTGTCGCCTCGGACCAGCGCGGCTGAGATCGCAGTGCTGTGTGCGCCGAGGCCCGAGGCGTCCAGACGGCCGATCGTGATGCGTCGACCGTCGACGATCCCGGTGACCCCGGTGCCGGCGACGGCCTCGACGTCGGTCGCGCGGCCGAGCGGCGGTGCCGCGTGCCGGATCGCGTGCGCGATCGGATGGTCGATCTCGGCCTCGATCGCCGAGGCAGCCCCGAGCACCCAGTCCTCGGCCACGCCCTCGACCGACGAGACGGCGGTCAGCGTGGCGAACCGCTCGGTCAGCGTGCCGGTCTTGTCGAAGACGATCGAGTCGGCGCGCGCCAGGCGCTCGAGTGCGTCGCCACTCCTCATCAGGATCCCAAGGGACGATGCCCTCCCGGTGCCCACCATCATGGCGACGGGTGTCGCCAGTCCCATCGCGCACGGGCAGGCGACGACCAGGACCGCGACGGCACTCAGGACCGCGGTGCCCAGGTTGCCGCGGATCTGCCACCACGACAAGAAGGTGGCCGCGGCGCCGACCAGCACGAACGGGACGAACACCGAGCTGATCCGATCAGCGAGGCGCTGAAGTGGTGGCTTGTCTCGCTGGGCGTCATCAACGAGCCGCTGCATCCGCGCGAGCACCGACTCCGCGGCGATCGTCCCCACCCTGACGACGAGCGCACCCGCGCCGTTGCGAGTCCCCCCCGTCACCGTGCTGCCCGGACCACGATCGACGGGCATCGGCTCACCGGTGAGCATCGACTCGTCGATCGATGACCAGCCCTCGACGACCACGCCGTCCAGGGGCACGGGCTCATGGGGCCGGACGCGGACCAGTGCGTCGACGGGCACGCTCTCGGGCGCGACGAGGTGCCCGAACTCGTCACTCATGCTGGACACCACCCTCGCGGTCGGCGGGCGAAGCGCCATCAGCGAGCGCATCGCGTGTGACGCGCGCCCACGGGCACGCGCCTCGATCGCCCGGCCCGAGACAAGGATCGCGATGATGAGCGGGGCCATCACGCCATGCAGTCGCGCCGCGAACGCGCCACTCCCGCCGAGGTGCACGTGCCGGCCGCCGAGGGCGATCGCCTCGACGGCGCTGACCGAGAGCGCCGCCAGGGTCCCGACGGCGATGAGGGTGTCCATGCTCGTCGCGCCGTGGCGCACGAGTCGTGCGGCCGTGGTCAAGAACGGCCAGCCGCCTGCCAGCTCGACCACGATGCCGAGCACCAGCACGACCCAGCCCGCAGGCGCGCTCTCCGGCCCGAGGAGGGCGACACCGAGTGCGCACAGCGCGAGTGGCCAGGAGATGAGCGCGCGAGCGACCCAGTGCTCGCTGTCGCGATCGGTCTGCTCGGGCGCGGTGCCCGTGGCGTCCTGCGCCTCGTAGCCGGCGTGCCACACCACGGTGCACAGCCCGCTGACGTCGGTCATCGAAGGGTCGTAGGTGACGAAAGCCCGATTCGTTGCGAAGTTGACAGAGGCACTGAGAACGGCGGGCTCGTCGGCGAGGGCGCGCTCGATCCGAGTGGCGCACGCGTTGCAGTGCATGCCCAGGAGCGCGAGCTCAGAGGTCGAACGGCCCGGTGCGGCCCCGTTGATCGCCGGGGCTCCATCGAAAGGGGCCGTGCGCATCGGGATCAGCGCGCCACGTGGGCGCCGCAAGGCACGCGGGCTCGCTCAACGTCGGCTCTCACGATGGGCATCACTGCGTCGATCCACCCCCTGTGCTCGGATGCGCTGCGGCGCTCGCGACGTCCGTCAAGGCGCGCCGACGGGCACTGCGTGTCAGTTCGACAGTAGCGACGCGCACCGTTCTGGCGGGCCGAGGACAGCTGCCCGAGGGCGACACGCGACTCCTCGATGAACTACGAGTTGTCGTAGGCGGCGCCTCCCGCGCCCGCTGAAGTTCGGCTTGTCGCATCCCAGATCGGGCAACGTCCGGTCAACGTGCGACCGACAGCGGGCTGGGTCTCCAACCGAGTCGCCTTACGGCGTGAGCAGCACTCGGCCAAAGGCCTGGCGGCTCTCGATGTAGGCATGGGCGCTGGCGGCCTCGGCGAGCGGGTAGCTGCGATCGATCACGACCTTCAGCTCGCCCTTTTCGATCGAGGCGAGGTGCCCGGCGATCATCTCGAAGGTCCGCGGGTTCAACAAGAGCTCCGCGCCCATGAAGTACCCCGAGAACGTCTGGTTGTTCGGGCGCATGCCGGAGATGTCGAGCTGCAGCGCCGCTGCCCGCCCCGCGTCGCCGACTGACACGCACCGCCCTCGGTACCCGAGCGCTGCGATGCTCCCCTGCAGCGTCGTCGCGCCGACCGAGTCGACCACCACGTCGACGCCCCTGCCGTCGGTCAGGCGTCGTGCCTCGGCCACGAAGTCGCTGGTTGCGTAGTTGATGCCCTCGTCGAGCCCGAGCTCCCGCAGTCGCTCGAGCCTCGCGTCGCTCGACGCCGTGGCGAAGACACGGGCGCCGGCACGCTTTGCGAGCTGGATCCCGGCGATCCCCACCCCGCTCGCGCCCGCATGGATCAGGACGGTCTCGCCGGCGGCAAGGTGGCCGAACTCGAAGAGGCAGTCGTCGGCGGTTCCGAACGCCACCGGAACGCAGGCCGCCTCGGCCGTGGCGAGACCGTCGGGGACCTTCCACGCGAACGACTCGTGCGCGGCACGCAACTCGGCGTGCGAGCCGTCGATCCCGACGGTCACGACTCGGTCGCCGACGGCGAACTTCGTCACGGCCGGACCGACCTTGACCACGGTGCCGGCGCACTGGTACCCGACGACGTGCGGCGAGGCGTTCAGCTCCCCGCCCAGGCGATTGAGCGTGTCGCCGCCCTCGATGCTCACTGCCTCGACCGCCACCAAGAGGTCATGGTCGCCGACTGTCGGGTCAGCGACGTCCTCGTATCGGAACACGTCGGGACTGCCCGTCTCGTAGTACACCGCTGCCTTCACGTGCGCCCCCTGGCTGCTCGGACTGCCGGATCGCCCAAGCAGTGGGACTGGTCTACCGGTTGGCAGAAATACTCTGAACCGCACGCCACGGCCCGCTCGGATGGCACTTGGTCCCCCCGAATCAACGCCCCCACGAGCCGCGGTGGACCACGTCGTCGATCGGTCGCCGGCGCTGTGCGATGCGGTCGCTCTGCGGGGCCACGACGGCTGCGCGATGGCCAACCGTCGTCGCGCCGATCGGCAGGTACGACGCAGGGATCCCGAATGCCTCTCGGAACGGGATCAGCTGGTCGGGCAGGAGGCCGAAGAAGCAGGCGCCGAGTCCCTCGTCGACCGCGGTCAACAGCATGAGCAAGGTCGCCATGCCCGTGTCGATGTCCCAGTAGGGGGCCGGCCACCGCGACTCGGCACGATCCGACCACCCCTTGTCGGGCTCGGCGTAGCGATCGAGATAGGCGTTCTTGTGGGAGAGCGAGACCACGACGAGCGGCGCGTTGCGCATGGAGGGCGAGTGCTCTGCCTGGGTCGCGGCGAACGTCCAGAAGCGCGCGCGGTCCTCAGGCTCGCTGAGCGCGAGGAACGCCCAGCCTTGCGAGAATCCGGCGGACGGTGCTCGCGGCGCGCTCGCGAGGACCCGCTCGACGCACGAAGCAGCGAGCGGCTCGTCGGTGTAATCGCGAACCATGCGGCGCCGACGGATGACCTGTTCATAGTCCATCAGCCAATGATCGCCGCGTGTGGCCGGTGGCGCCAGCGATCCCGATGAGGCGGTCCCTGGCTTCAGCCCTCCCAGTGCTTCGCGAACCAGTTGAGCGACGCGTAGCAGAGCGCGTGGTCTCTGGTCGGGAGCGCGCACGTCATGATGTAGCTCCCGGACGGCCCACGCGCGCTGCGTGAGTCGCTGAAGAACACGTTGCCGAGCGCGAAGTACCCCCCGCCCGACGGGAAGTTGTTCCCCGTCACGTGGGGCGGGTCGACCGCGCTCACGAGGGACGCGCTCAGCACGCGAACGCGCTCGTGCTTGGGGACTCGGCACTTGGCCGCCTGCGGCCCGTGGAACCAGCGGTGCACGCGCATCAGGGCACGCTTGAAGTACGGGCATGCCATCTGGAGGTAGCAGCCGACGCATGAGGGCTGTGCGGTCACGTTGATCCCGCGCAACCCGCTCTTGTTGGTGGTGAAGTGCGGGAAGAACCCGGGCGATCGCTCGCTTGGCGCGTAAATCGTGATCCCACCGCTGCCGTCTGTCCCGTAGGACGCGACGCACTTCCAGCCCCGCGGGCCGAGCACGGACTGGACGGAGAACTCATCGGTGAAGACAGCAACCTGCCTCGCGACCGACGGTGGCACCGCGATCGCACGGGTCCGTGGGATCTTTGGCCCCTTGCCCCACCCGGACCCCGTCGCCGCGGGGCACACGCGCACCGGGACGCGCTCGAGCGCGGGCACCGGCGTGCCGCGCCGTGGCGTCGCCGCCGCTCCTGTCGCGCTGCCCGACCCAGCGGCGGCGAGTGGCGCCGTGGCGAGCACGAACGAGAGCACAAGGGCAGCTGGGATCCACTTGCGCACGCTCGGAACCTACGTCCACGACCGGCTCCGGGCGAGGATCGTCGGCCTTGCAGACCCAGGCGAGGTTGCGCCCGACGCTCAGTGGCCGAGGAGCCCTCGCACGTAGGCGGCCTGGCCGAGATGCTGCAGTGCGTCGTCGGCGACGCTCACGAGCCGTATGCCCATCGTGACCGGTGGGTCCCAGCGTCGGTCGACGATCCGCTCGAGATCCGCTGCAGTGAGCGCGCGAAGCCACGTGGTCGTCCGCTCCTGGACGGCTCCGAGGTACTCCTCGAGATCGCTCGGCAACACGGGCGCGACGGCGCGCACGTCGGCGGGTTCGTGCCCGTAGCCGGTGTTGGACGGGTCTGGGTCCAGCCCGAACCGCTCGGCCCACGTGCCCTCGACCCACACCTGGTGCGCCTCCAGGATCTCTGCGACGTGGTGATCCTGGACCCGTGCGGTGTGCCACACCAGCCACGCGATCGTGTTCACCCCAGGTGCGGGCTGCGCGACGAGCTCGTCACGACTGAGGCCCACGATGGCCTCGTGGGCAAGGGGCGGGATACGACCGTAGAGCTCGACGAGGAGCATCGCGACGTCCATGGGGCCATTCCACCACGTGTCAGTTCGCCGTTCATCGGACGAGCAACCCTTTCGAGCGACAAGGGGGGTCCGCGACGTCGGTGTCTCGATACCGCGAGGCATCGTCGGACGCCGTTGCGGCCTTCCTGGTCCTCTGTCCCTGCAGGACCCGGCGACCCGGACGACGCGGATGACCGCCGGACGCATGGGCGCCCAGGCTCCTGGACAGGATCGCGTTAGGGAGCCTTCGCGCCCCGCAAGTGGATCTTCGCGGGCAGGTAGTCAAGGAATCTCGGGTTGATCGCCACCGAGGTCGCCTCGTTAGGCCCGTAGGAACCACCAAGGGGCAACGCCTGCGAGAACGTCCAGCTCGGGAGCAGCCACGCCGACCCGTCCGACAGCTCCTTCGTGGTGAGTGTCATCGATGCGTTCGTCACGCTCACGAGGCTGTTCATCGCTCCGCAGTACAGCGTGGAGACGTGCTTGCCTGGGGCAAATGTGGTCCCGGTCGCGCTCGTCGAGGTCGGTGCCGCCAACGCGACGAGCGCACCTTTTGGCCGTCGCAGGAGGTGCACGGCGGTGAGTGGCGTCACGGTGGGGTAGGCCACCCCTCGAACGATCGCCGTGAGCGGGCCACCGGCTGCCGCAAGGTGCCCACCCGGGTAGTAGGTGACGACGAAGCGCTCGTCGGTCACGACGCCGTGGACGCTGAGCGGGAACGAGACCTGGACCGACGATGGTGACCGCTGCGTCGTGGGGCTCCCGAGCGCTCCTGCCGCGCCGAGGCGAGACAGGAGCCGCATCGCGTCGTGTACGGAGGTCGCTTCGGACTGGTGCAGACCGTCTCGGACCATGTCCGAGGAGACATGCTGGCTCGTCTCGCGACGACCTACGTACGACCACCACGTGATCCCCGCAGCCGCGTAGGTCGTGAGCGAGGGGCCTGAAAGGGTGCCCACCCACCATCCCCTTGCGTGCGCTCCGCTCGGGAACCACTTCACTCGAGCCGTCGCGAGCCCGAAGACGGGAGCCAGCGCGAGGAGCGCGCGGGGCGGGGAGAGCGATGACGCGATCCGGTAGGCAGTGGCCCGACGGGGGCCAGGAGGGAACGACAGGGTGGCCGCACCGCGAACCTGGAGCGCGATGGGGCAGCTGGCGTTGCTGCTCAGGGCTTTGGCGTCCGGGTTCCCATGCTGCGAGTACTGCTCGGCAGCGCTCCAGAGCGACGGGACCGGGGGGTGGCTCGTCGTCCGGACCGCCGAGGTCAGCGCGGCTGGCAGCGAAGGGCCGACCGAGTCCAGCCCGATGAAGGCGGCGACGGCGAGCGCGCCCGAGCCAACCAGCGCCC
>PLCI01000048.1:18367-18541 GCA_003135595.1 Acidimicrobiaceae bacterium
CGCGAGCGGGCTCCAGGGCGGCGACGCGCGCGATGAGGTCGTCCCGGTCGCTCGACATCGACATCCCCTCACCTCGCCTTCGTGCCACTATCGAGTGTCTCTTGCCAACGAGTCCGAACTTTCCGGCAGCTCGATGTCGACGTGGAGCTGGTCGAGCAACATCGACTTCGCCCT
>PLCI01000148.1 GCA_003135595.1 Acidimicrobiaceae bacterium
GGGCAGCGGGGTGATCTGGCTCAGCTCGTTGTCCGTGAACCACGTCGGGTTGACCGGTCCGGCAAGCGAGAACGTGACCGTGCTCCCCGCGACGGTGACGTCGCGGACGTCGTCGGGGATGCCGACGAGCTGGCTGTCGCGCAGCGGGGCGAGGTAATCGCCCCACATGCCAGGGAAGGCGGCGAGGAGGTTCATCCACTCCATCACGCCCTGCGCGGTGACGCGCTGGCCGTTCGACCACTTTAGGCCCGGCTTGAGCGTCACCGACACCGTCGCGTTGCCGTTGGTGTACACGGGGGGGTAGGCAAGCGATGCCGCCGCGTTCAGCGAGACCGTGCCCGTCGAGCCGAAGTTGTAGAGCGGCCGATACATGAGCTGCTGGAACCGATCGACGTTCGACTTCGTGAGCACGTCCGCCGACGCGTACGGATACGCCCAGTCAGGCGTCGTGGTCGTGTCCGACGCGATGCGGATCGTCCACGGAGCCCTCGGCGACACCGCCGTGCGCTGCGTCGCCGCCGACGCGCCGCTCCACGCGATCGCGACGGCCACGACGGCGGTCGTCCCGATCCATTGCGCACGACGCGTCACAGGACACCTCTGATCTCGACGTGGCTTGCGGCTCAGGCAACGCAGGCCTCTCAGCCGACCAGCCAACCGTAGCGGCCTGGTCCGCTCTAGTGGTGCCGCGCGACGAGCAGAGCGCGTGGCGCTCTCTCAGGAGAGCAGCTCACGTTCGAGCACGACGAATCGCGCCCCGTCCCGCGAGGAGAGGAACGCGCCGGTCTCGCGGAAGCCGAGCCGCACCGCCAGACTCATCGAGCGCTCGTTGGACGCGAGCACGCTCGCACGCAAGGCGGTGTGCCCGGCCATGTGCAGCGTCTCGAGCACGAGCTCGCCCGCCCTCGTGCCGAACCGCTCACTGAGCCGGTCGGGCCTGATGCCGACGCCAACGTCGGTGACGTCGTCTCGAGCCACAGGCCCACCGGGCACGCGTGACTCGGCGCCGAGACCGATGAAGCCCACGAGCTCGCCGTCCTCGAGGATCGCGAGGTGGTTGCCGTCCAGCATGGCGCCCGCGGTGTCGTCGGTCGGGTTGTAGATGTCGAGCGGCGGTGGGTAGCGCCAGCGTGCGACCTCGGTTGCCCAGTCCGTCGTCATCGGCGCGAGCGAGAGCGTCACGGAAGGCGACGCAGCCGGCCGCGCGTGCACCGTCGGGGCGCGCGGGCGCCCCGACACGCCGCGGCCCCGGTCACGTCGCTGCGGGCCAGTCGAACTCGATCACGACCGGCGCGTGGTCCGAGGGCTTGACCCCCTTGCGAGCGTCTCGGTCCACGCGGGCATCGGTGAGAGCCGCTGACACCGACTTCGAGCACAGGACGAGGTCGATCCGCAGCCCCCAGCCTCGGTGGAAGGCACCGTTTCGGTAGTCCCACCAGGTGAAGAGCTGCTCGTCGCCGTACCGAGCCCGGATGACGTCGTCCAGCCCGAGCGCGCAGATCGCAGCCACGCGGTCTCGCTCCTCGGGCGTCACGTGCGTCGCGCCGACGAACGCGGCGGGGTCCCAGACGTCCACGTCGGCCGGCGCGACGTTGAAGTCGCCCGCCACCACGAGCGCGCGGGTCGCGGGGATCTCGCCAATATCGAGCGCGAGGCGGTCGAGCCATGCCAGCTTCTTCTCGAAGAAGGGGTCGTCGAGGGCGCGCCCGTTCGGGACGTAGCAGCTCATCACGTCGACGCCCCGGCAGGTCGCGGCGATCATGCGTGCGCCGTGCTCATCCTCGGGGGTGCCGAATCCCCGCCGCACGCCCTCGAGGCCGACGCGGCTCGCGATCGCAACGCCGTTCCATCGACCCTCCCCGTGGTGCGCGGACTCGTAGCCGAGCGCCTCGAGTTCCTTGAAGGGGAATCGCTCGTCGTCTTGCTTCGTCTCTTGCATGCAGAGGACGTCAGGGGCATTCGCCTCGATCCACGCCGCGACCCGGTCCCACCGTGCAGTGAGCGAGTTGACGTTCCACGTGACGAGCTTCATCGTGTCACCAGATCGGCATCGACGACCACGAAGAGCAGCTCCGCCTCGGCGCAGGTCGCGCCGCCGACGCTCGCACGACCCTTGCCCTTTCCCCCGCGCGCCGACATGCGCTCGAGCTCGACGTCGAGCTCGAGCGTCTCGCCCGGCGTCACCTGACGACGGAACCTCGCGCGCTCGATGCCCCCGAAGAGGGGCAGCTTGCCGGCGAACCGCTCGTCGAGCAGGACGGCCACCGCGCCGAGCTGGGCGAGCGACTCGACCATGAGCACTCCCGGCAACGTCGGGCGACCGGGGAAGTGGCCCTCGAAGAACCACGCGTCAGTGCCGACGTGCCACGCTCCGCGTGCACGTCGGCCCGGCTCGACGGCCGTCACCTCGGACACGAAGAGGAACGGCGCACGGTGAGGGATGACGAGTGCGGGATCAAAGGGGACCTCGAGGGTCGCACTCGGCGATGCCGCGCTCGCCTCGGACGCCGTCGGGTCTCGATCCGTCACGGACGCGAACCTACCTCTCGACTCGGACCGGCTCCCGAGTGGTTGCGGCGCCGCGGGCCATCGCGTCGCAACCAGGGCGGCGCCCGACGTGACGCCCACGCCGCGGCGCAGGAGCGGACTGGCTCGACCAGTGAACGGAACCTCGACAATTAGTCTCTCCCCATGCCGAGCGTCCCCGAGTCGACGCCCGGCGGGCAGGCGACCGAGCCCGCGCACGAGGCTCCGTCTGGCCATTTCGGACCGAACTCTTGGCTCGTCGAGGATCTCTACGAGCGCTACCTCGCGGACCCGAGCTCGGTCGCCGAGAGCTGGCGNNGAGCCGCAACGGCGCCCGGCGAAGACGCCGTCGCCCTGCGGGGTGCCTCGCTGCTGATCGCGACCAACATGGCCGCAAGCCTCTCGATGCCCACGGCGACCAGCGTCCGGACGGTCCCGGCCCGACTGCTCGAGATCAACCGGGCGAT
>PLCI01000035.1 GCA_003135595.1 Acidimicrobiaceae bacterium
ACCGCGTGGCCGATCGGCAAGAGCAAGACCGAGACGAACATCGCGGCGAGCACCTGTGTCGCGACCTGGACCGTGTAGTAGGCGTAGTGGTGCGCGATGTAGGACAGCGCGAGGGCGAGCACGCCGCCGAAGGTGACGCCCATCGTGTAGTTCTGCAGCTCGGTGAACGTGCTCTGCGTTGGACTGCGTCGCGACATCCGGTACATGCCGGACAGCGCCATGCCGAGCACGATGCCGAGCGGGAACATCGTCCCGTGCGGGAAGTTCACCCAGAAGTTGGACAGGTGGTTCACCGGGTTCCGCGACAACAAGCTGAGCAGGTACAGCCCGATCGCGAGCGACGCCCACGCGAGCAAGAAGTCACTGGTGACGATTCCGACGGTGTAGGACTTCGTGTTCAGCCCGCGCCGCGGCCGTGGCGGTGCGGCCACGCTGATGACGTGCCGGCTCGCTGCGCTCCGTCGCCCGCCTTCAATCTTCAGGGCCACGCCGACACCTCCTCAGGCACCGCCAACCATGTTCACATGCCAATCATGTGAACGCCACCGTCCGCATGGAGCACGTGACCAGTGGTTGCCTTGAGGAGGTCTGAGAACAGCGCGATCGACGCGTTCGCGGCTGGTGTGGCGTCGTGGACGTCCCACCCGAGCGGTGCGTGATCTCCCCACTGGTCCTCGAACGCCGCGAAGCCCGGGATCGACTTCGCCGCAATGGTGCGCACCGGTCCGGACGCGACCAGGTTGACCCGGATGCCCTTTGGACCGAGCTCTCGTGCGAGGTACCGCGTGAGCGACTCGAGACCAGCCTTGGCAACGCCCATCCAGTCGTAGACGGGCCACGCTCGGGTCCCGTCGAAGTCGAGCCCGACGACCGACGCCCCGGTGTCGCCGCCCGCGACCTCGAGCAGCGGCAGCATCGCCTTGGTGAGGCCCGCCAATGAGTAGGTCGAGACTTCGAAGGCGGTGCCGACGTCCGAGGCGCTGGCGGCCAGCATCCCGTGGCCGAGGCAGTCCGCCGGCGCGTAGCCGATGGCGTGCAGCAGCCCGTCGAGGCGACCGAACCGCTCCCGCAGCGCATCGCACGCGGCGTCCATCTGGGCCGGGACCGTGACGTCGAGCTCCAGGACCTCCCCGACGTCGCCGAGCCGCTTGGCCGTGCGCCGAGTGAGCGACATGCCGCGACCCGCGCCCGAGAGCGCGACGCGCGCGCCCTCCTCGAGGGCACGCTCCGCGACGGTGAAGGCGAGTGAGTCCGACGTGAGCACGCCCGTGATGAGGAGGCACTTCCCGTTTAGCAGCGACACCAGGTCCACGCTACTTGCCACTTGTGAGAGGACGATGAGAAGACTGTGAGAAGGTTGAGCGATGCAGGTGGGCATCATCGGCGGCACGGGACCCGCGGGCAGGGGACTCGCCGTTCGAGCCGCGCGGGCGGGTCACGACGTTCGCATCGGTTCACGCGACGCCGATCGCGCCGCCAGCGTCGCCGCCGCCCTTCGCGGCGGCAGGGACTTCGAGCTGCGCGGCTGCGGCAACGAGGAGGCAGCCGGCGCCGAGCTGGTCGTCGCGGCGACGCCGTGGGACGCCCTCGTCGATACCGTGCAACCACTGGCGACAGCCCTTCAGGGCAAGGTCGTCATCTCCATGGCCAACGCGCTCGCGAAACAGGGGCGCGAGCTGCTCGCGCTGCTCGCGCCACGGGGTTCGATGGCAGCCCAGCTCCAAGCCGCGATCCCCGCGGCTCGGGTGACCGGTGCGCTGCACCACGTGCCCGCGTCACAGATGGAGGACGTCGCGAGCGGGCTGCGGGCCGACGTCCTCGTGTGCGGCGACGACCCTGACGCGCGCGAGGTCACCTGCCGGTTCGTCGACTCGATCGACGGCCTGCGTGCCGTCGAGGTGGGCAGCCTGGCCCAGGCTGGCGCGATCGAGGCCTTCACCGCGGTGTGCGCGACGATCAACATCCGGCACAAGGTGCACTCGACGCTGCTGCTCGGAGGTCTCTGAGGCGTGCGGCTGTTCGACACGCGCCAACAGGAGATCCTCGAGCTCGACCTCGGGCCGCTCGTGACCATGTACTCGTGCGGCATCACGCCGTATGACGCCGCCCACCTGGGCCACGCAGCCGTCTACCTCACCTACGACGTCCTCCAGCGCCGCCTCCGGGACCTCGGCCACGAGACGCGGTGCGTGCGAAACGTGACCGACGTCGACGACGACATCCTGCGAAAGGCGCGCGAGCTCGGCGTGCACTACCTCGACCTCGCTGCCCAGGAGATCTCGAGGTTCGACCGCGACATGCTCGGTCTCGGCATCCTGCCCGTGTACGCGGAGCCACGCGCCACCTCGGCGATCCCCGAGATCCTCTCGCTCATCGGGCGCGCGCTCGAGGTCGGCGTCGCCTACGAGGCAGGGGGCTCCATCTACTTCCGCGTCTCGCGGTTCGCGGACTTCGGCTCGCTCAGCCACCTCGGCCGAGACGAGATGCTGGTGCTCGCCAAGGAGAACGGGGGGAACCCGGACGACCCGCACAAGCACGACCCGCTCGACTTCGTGCTCTGGCAGCCCTCGCTCGCGGACGAGCCGGCGTGGGAGTCGCGCTGGGGCCCGGGACGGCCGGGTTGGCACATCGAGTGCTC
>PLCI01000098.1 GCA_003135595.1 Acidimicrobiaceae bacterium
CGGCGAAGGCGAGGGTCGCGAACCCGATCAGCCAGGGCACGACGGCGCGGAACGTCGCGGGGGTCCCGCCGAGCAGCAGGGCGGTGCCCACGAGCGAGCCGAGGACGCATGCCGGCGACAGCGCGATGAGCAGCGGCCGTCGCTCTGCCAGTCGCGCGCGGAAGCCGGCGATCCCCGCGACGTAGCTCGGCAGCACGCCGACCGACGACGACACGTTCGCGGTCAGCGCGGGCAGCCCGAGGGCGAGCAGCACGGGGAAGGTGAAGAGCGTCCCGCCCCCCGCGATGCCGTTCGCGACGCCGGCGGCGACGCCGACGACGAGCACGATCACCTCGCGCGCGACCCCGTGGATCGCCGCGAGGGGCATGGCGACACCATAAGGCGTCCACTGTTTTGCGAGGGTGGACTTGTAGCCTCGGCGCAGTGACGGCCACGCTCGCACCGCTGCTCGAGACGACCGACGTGATCCACGCGGCCGGCGGCATCGTCGCGCGACGCGGCGAGCACGGCGATCCGCTGGTCGCCGTCGTGTGGCGCTCCGCTCGCGGGGACTGGACGTTCCCCAAGGGCAAGCTCGACCTGCCCGAGACCTACGAGCAGGCNNAACGGCGAGTTCACGCCGAACGAAGAGGTCGACGAGCTGCGCTGGTGCACGGTGCGCGACGCAGAGCGCCTGCTCACCTGGGACCGCGACCGCGACCTGCTCGAGCGAGCGTCCTCGCTGCCCGAGCTGCGCGACCAGGACTGAGCCGGGCTCGAGCTCAGCTGCAGAGCGAGATCCGCGGCGACGCGGGGACCTTGGCGAGCCGCCCGTCGGTGATCCGGTAGGAGAACGCACGTCGCCCGGTGGTGGCTGCGGCGCGCATCATGGACTGCGCGAACAGCTTGGTCTTGGTCGTGATCCAGTCCCTCTCGGTGACGACCTGGCCCTCGTTGATGTAGGTCGAGGTGATCTCGGTCAGCGTGCCCCGGACGACCTTCTTCGCGAAGTGCCCGACGGCCACCCACCACGGCGAGCCGACGGTGTAGGGCACCTTGCGCAGCGGCTCCGCCCTGAAGCACGCCGCGCTGTGCCCCGAAAGGATGATGCCCTCGTAGGCGACCCTTTGGTGCACGACGATCTCTATCGGGTACTGCTTGCACGCAGCGGTGCGGCAGCCCGGGTCGATCGGCGTGATCGTGTCCTCGAGCCAGACGGTGCTCCCGGCGTGCTGGACCAACACGAGGTGCTCGCGTGCGGGATACACCTTGAGCCTGCTCTTGAACTGGGCGAAGCCCCATGCCCACGTGACCTGGTTCTTCCTGACCGAGTCGCTCGCTCGCACCCAGCCCGTCTGGTTGAGCACGTAGGCGGGCTGCGCGTCGGTCCGCGCGGCAGCGACGCGGTACAGCGCGATCGCTGCGGGATTGCCGGTCGCACCGAACGCGTCGAGCGGGAGCACCACGGCGGACGCGGCGACGACGAGTGCGACGGCCGCGAGCCGGCGGCGGTGGGTCGCTCGCATCGTCAAGGTGCCTCGAGTCGCATCGTGCTCGTTCCTTTCACGGGGCCCGTGCACGCAGTCTACGGAACGGGTGCGCCTGGGTCCGTCCTGGCGAGCGACGATGCGCCTGGGCGGCGCGCGGCGTTACGGCTTGATGAACGGGATCGAGTTGTACACGGACAGATACCTCTTGGAAAGCGTTCGCAGCTCGCCGCTCTTGGTGAGCGTCGTGAGCGCGGTGTTGATGCACGCAACGAGCGGATTGCCCTTCTGCAGCAGCAAGGAGTAGTGCTCCCCGGCCGCGTGGAACTGCGCGGGCTGGATGCCGCCGGTCACCTGCTGGGACGCGATGTACTGGCCGCTCGGCGTGTCGACGATGATCGCATCGATCTTCTTCGCCTCGAGGGCGGCGATCGCGTCGGACATCGTCTTGTAGACCATCGGCGCTCGATTCGGGACGATGTGCTTGGTCACGAACGTGAGCCCGGGCGAGCCGGCTGGCTCGCCGTAGAGGTAGCCCTTCAGCTGGGTCGCGGAGTGGCGCGTCACGATCTTGCTCGTCTTGAGCGCGACGATCGACTGGTTCACCGTGAAGTAGCTGGCCGAGAACGTGACCGCCGAGTTCAGCTTCGGGTTGTACGTGATCTCGTTGATGTCGAAGTCGAAGGGTTTGGTGCCAGGGGTCACCGCGAGCTCGTAGGGCTCGGCGTGCCAGGAGACCGCGGCGCTCTTGAAGCCGAGCGTCGACGCCACGTGGTACGCGACGGCGGACTCGTACCCCTTCTGGTTGCCAGGGTTGTTGTTGACGAACCACGGCGACAGCGCAGGGTAGGTGGTCCCGACGGTCATCTTGCCCGGGACGAGGACCTCGGACTTCACGGTCTTGAGGCACGACGCGAGCGTCGGTGGCGGGATCGCACGTGGGCGAGTCGTGCCCGACGCGGCGCCGCCGACACCGACAAGGAGGGCCGCGGTCGACAGCGCGATGGCGAGGGGGTTCCGGGTTGCGCGCATGTTCCTCCACGCGGTGGCGCGTGTCGGGAAGGGCGGCCATCGTACCGAGCGCGTGCCGCGAGATCTGGTCACCACCGCCACTGCGTGCGTGACACACCGAACGTGTGAAGTCGGTTCCGCCTCGCTCGCCGAGCAACAGAGCACCTCTGAGAAGCCGAGATCGCCGATGGGGCGCTAGAGCGTTCTGTGGGTTCGCCGCGAACCGAGGAGGACGCATGTTCATGCACCACCACTTCTTC
>PLCI01000022.1 GCA_003135595.1 Acidimicrobiaceae bacterium
CTTCATGCTCGCGGACATGGCAATCCGGACCGAGGCGTCGCGAGCGCTCGTCTACCGCGCGTGCGCGATCATCGACGCAGGAGATCCCGAGGGCACGCTGTCGTACTTCGGTGCAGCGGCCAAGTCGTTCGCCTCTGACACCGCGATGAGCGTCGCCGTCGACGCGGTCCAGCTCCTCGGTGGCTACGGGTACACGAAGGACTTTCCCGTCGAGCGCTACTTCCGCGACGCGAAGATCACCCAGATCTACGAAGGNNAACCAGATCCAGCGCGTCGTGATCGCGAAGCGCCTGTTGGGCTGAGGCCGCCGGCCGCTTCGGGCGCCCGCGACTTGCGGGATAACTGCCCTTCATCGCTACAACGCCGCCTCGGCGACCGTTGTGGCGTGATGGCCACCATCCAAGAGCGGCGACCACGCTCGCAAGGCGACCGTGCGGAAACGGAGTCGACACGTCGACGCCGTGTTTTCTATTTTCGGACGAGGGAATCACACAGCGGCGTGTACACACTGGAGCGCGACAATTGGCCCGAGTATCGTGGGGCCACTGAACTAAGCAACGACGAATTGGATGACAGGTTGGTGGGAAGTCGACCAACGACGAATCCATCTGCAGAGTGAATGGCGATGTTGTCAAGGAGAATGACACTCCCGCCCACCGCCACTCGTAGCTCACTTAGGCCGGATACTCGCGGCGTCGTGAGCACGATGTCCAGGTGCACGACGCCCGACGACGGCCAAATCTGCGGCGTGCTGTCCAGCCACTTCGTGCCGAAGAAGATCGTGCCCCACTGCTGTGAGAGGAAGGACACCTCGTACCGATTGTTGGGAAGCTCCCGCAGTGCGACGATGTCAAGGTCGTTGTTGACGTCCCCCGCGACGACGAGGGGAAGTGCCCGGCTCGTGTCTTGCCGAGGCTTGCTCAGTGTGAGGACAACGTGCCCTGCAGCAGCCGACCACTCAATGCCGACCCAACCGGCCCCTGGATCTGGTGCCTCGGAGCTCTGCTCGTAGACGGCTCTACAGTCACCTAAGACGTACAGCGTACCGAGCACCGTCCCCTCAGGGAGTGGGCCACCCCAGTAGACCCCAGGCGTGGGACCGCTCGTCATCAGCGAATGAAGATGAACGCGAGTCTGCACGAACGACAGCCGTGCGCTCAGCGAGAGCTGCGACGTAAACGTGCGGGAGTAGACGTAGGTCAAGGATGTGTTGATCCATACTGACCAGACGAGGAGAAGGACCAGTAGCGAAGCGACGGCAAGGTGCTTCGTTCGGGCCCGCGAAGACGGAATGGGACGGGTCCACCAGATCACCAGTGCGTTCGCACCCAGCGCCCCGCTTACGACCACAAACGGCATTAGGTCACTCATGAAGCGATTCGCGACGACCGCGAGCGTCAGTACGCCGACGCTGCTGACCAGTCCGGCGAGCAGAAACGGCCGCATCCGACGGAACGCCTGTGACTGCTCGCTGGACGTCGAACGTGGTGCAATCGCTCTGGCGATACCCCAACACGATCCCACTAAGAGGACCGGTGTGCTCGCCGTTAGCGAGGTAGTCGGCGACGCCCCACCCAGCAGGGCCCCTCCGATCTTTCCCTGGATGGGAACAAAGTTCACGAACGGAAAAAGCGACGAGAAACTCACGGCGTCAGGTCGGAAGTACCACCACAGCGTGTGGGGGACGAATGAAATGCTGATGAGCGAGGGGTAGCGCCGAACGAACGTCGCGTATGCCGAGCCAGCCAGCGCTGATGAGGTGAACACCTGATGGGAATACGGGAGGGAAAAGGCCAGAAGTCCGCCGAATTTGGCCCAGTTGATGTACGTGACGATCGCAAGCGGTATGACTACCGAGGCGATCGTCAGCCCTGGATAGGTCGGAGATCTCTCCTCGATGCCCAATCCCGCTACCTTGAGCCATCGAGGCGCCACCTTTGCCCTCCGTCTGCACCACCAAACCGCAACGTGCGCCATGGCCAGCAACGCGACCAGGCAGACCACGCCAACTCCCACGGAAAGTCGAGTGCAGACGCACGCCAGCGTGAGGGCTCCGAGCGATATGACACCGGAGCGAGTGGGCGCCATGACCACACCGAGTCCGACGTAACACGCCCATAGGGCCAGGGCTATGGCCCAGAGCTCCGTCTCCAAGTAGACCGAGGCGGCGCTCGACTCAAAAAGTACGACGGATCCTGCTCCGACGGCCAAGACGAAAAGTGTCAGCGTCACCCGCTCGACCAGCTGAGGGGGGTCGCATCGGCCCAGGAGAGTTCGAATGCGGATGAACAACCGGGCTGTCAGTGTCAGCACGAGGGCATCAGCGACGAGGAGCGAGACACCGGAGAGGTGGCCCGAGGTCTGGGGCCACAGCGCGACGAAGGGCATATGCAGGATTGCCAGAGCCGGCCCGAAATACATGTAGTAGCGGCCGTGCGAGAGGAATCCTTCAATCAGCAGCACTCGCTCGGGCATCGCGAAGGTCCCGTGGAGAAGGGACCGTGCCTGCACATCGTAGAAGCTGCTGGAGAAGCCGCTCGTGAACGGATTCCAGGACCCTGCAGAGAGCAGCCAGTAGAACAAGAGCCAAGATGGCGCGGCTCCTAGAAGCGCGCTAGCGGCAAAACCGTTGGTCGTTAATCTCCGCCGTGGTCGTTTGGCGGTCGCGCTCAGCATCGCCCCTGTGCTGGTCTCCGTGATCATGTTCGACGAACCGGGCTCACAGGCCCAAAGTCCATGGCTCGGTATGTTAACCGATTCGACTTCGCATTCGATCTGTCGAACCGGGCACTGGCGCCCTTGGAGAGGTGTGGGCTCTCGTACTCGTCCCGCTAGGGAGCGCGCATATCGTCGTCAGGAATGCAATAGGGATCCAAGCACCAGTGGTCCTCAATGCTGGCTATGCGGTGGTGATATTAGCGAACGATGCTGTCGGTGGAAGTACAAATGCACTACCCGTCACCTCGTCTGTTGCGCCGAGAAGCCGACGTCGGCGGGCAGGGGGATTCGTTCTGATTTACCAGGCGAAAATGATGGACCCGTGCACGGACGCCTTCGGCAGCACATGAGCGATCTCGATGATCTTGGCATCAATCGGCTCGGCGTTGGCAACGTCCGGTTGCACCACGCTGAGGTGGGATGACGGAACGTGCGATTCGTCGATGTCACCAGCTGTCGCCGGGGATCCGCCCATGGCATCCTCCTCAAGTCCGAAGGCCACCATCTTGCCCTCCAGCGCGGGTCAGACCAGTGATGGCCCCCCGACGCGGAGCTGACCGCGGTTGGTCAGTGTTCGCGGATCCCAGTGCCCTGACGGACATATGACGACATTGTCGGCGTGATCTTTTTCGTCGAGCGACGATTGTGTTGTTGCGATGCTGTTGTGACAACTAAGTGGCTGTACCGCTTTCGCATGCATACGGTCGATATCGGCCCGGATAGTGACATCTGCAGGTTTTGCCGCTCAACCTCCGTGCTCCAAAAGGAGCTCACGATGTGCCCCACAAAGAAGTTGGCCGGCACGCGCTCGTCAATCGGTTCGTCGCCTTCTAGGAGCCGTCTCGGTCGACGACGCAGCTTGGCTCGGTCGTTTGCGATATCGATCACGTCGGCGGCCTGCCTTGTGATCGCCTCGATAGTCGTCGAGTCTGGTGTGGCATCTGCCGCACAGCCGACGGTGCAGCTGGGCACGGCGGCGTCGTTCGCGGTGCTTGCCGGATCAACGGTCACGAACACCGGTCCTTCAACCATCCAGGGAAGTCTTGGTCTTGCTCCAGGCACGGCGGTGACCGGCTTCCCTCCCGGGCACGTCTCACACGGCAGCACCTACGCGGCGAACGCAGTCGCCCGCCAGGCAAAGAGCGACCTCACGACGGGGTATCTCGACGCGGCCGGCAGAACGCCGTTCGTGGTCGTTGGTAGCGACCTCGGTGGAAGGACACTTGCTCCCGGCGTGTATCGAGGATCGTCCAGCCTGGGTCTGACGGGCACCGTGACGCTCAACGGGCACGGCGACGCCAGCGCCATCTTCATCTTCCAGGCCGGATCCACACTGATCACGGCGTCAAGCAGCACCGTTCAGCTTGAGAACGGCGCACAGGCCTGCAACGTGTTTTGGCAGGTAGGGAGCTCGGCCACGCTCGGGTCCTACTCGAAGTTCGTCGGAACGATCATGGCCTTGACGTCAGCGTCGTTGAACACGGGCGCAACCGTTGACGGTCGTGTTCTCGCACGGAATGGAGCGGTGACCCTGCAGTCCAACACGATCATCGCACCCACATGTGCCGTCGCGCCCGTCACGACGACGACGAATCCGCCGACAAAGAAGCCGCCGACCAAGAAGCCGCCGACGAAGCACCCCACGCCGCCCGCGAAGACCCCGGTGAAGGGCGCGCCAAAGGGTCACAAGCCCGGACCGGGCACGACGCCAACCGGAAAGATTCCAAAGGGTGCGCCGCACACCGGCAGTGGGGGATCCTCACGCGCCGCCAATCCCGATGAGGTTGGGGCGGGCGTCGCGGCTCTGCTCGCCGCGCTGGTCGTCAGCGGACTCACGACCAGACGACGTCGGTCACTCCTGCAGTTGTCGCATCGAGATCCTGGGACGGAAGAGCTCGCATGACCACGCATCGGTCGCTCCGGCACGGTGGGCTCGGCACGTGGCTCCTAGGGAGTCTCGCAGTCGGGCTGGTGCTAGTCGCCGCGCTGGCGATCTCGATGGGGCTTCGATCCTCGGGCGTGGGCCCATCGCGGACACCGCTCGTCGGACGTACCGCGATAGCTCCGGTGGTCCATGAGGTTGGTCTTGCGCGTTCGACGCCGGTACGTCTCTCCATACCCGCCTTAGGCGTCTCGGTGCCGCTGTCCTCGCTCGGTCTCAATGCCGACGGGACCATCGTCGTGCCCACTGACTTCAATGAGCCCGGTTGGTACAAGTACGGCGCCACGCCCGGACAGCTGGGAACCGCAGTCGTCGTAGGGCACGTCGACTCGTTCCGAGGCCCGGCAGTGTTCTTCAACTTGCGCAAGCTCGTCGTCGGCGACCGAGTCAACGTCAGGTTGGCCGATGGCGCAACCGCCCGCTTCGCCGTGATCGGGATTGGCGAGTACCTGAAGACGCACTTTCCCTCCCAGCTCGTCTACGGGCATCGCTCCTATGGCGCATTGCAGCTCGTCACGTGCGGCGGCACATTCGATCGTGCGACCGGCAGCTATCTCTCCAACATCGTCGTCTACACCGCACTGGTCGATCGATGACGGTCGCACAAGTGGACATCGTGTGCCCGCACCCGATCCGCACCCTCCGAGCGAAGACATCTAAGGCTTGAGGGCGCATGAATCGCCACGCTCACCGGAGCTCTGTCGGACGTGCCGGGCCGCGGATTGCCGGATCCAGGCTCTGGGGAGCCCTCGCTGTCGGCATCGCGACACTCGGCATCGCCGGATCGACCGTCGCCGCGGCCGGGATCTCGCACCAGCGGATGGAGACGTCCTTGACCACCTCCAGGGCGACCTCGGTGCAGATCGCGGAGACCCTCGGACTCGCGCTGCTGCACGAGGACGATCTCGTTTCCTCAGCTGAAGCGTTCCAGGTCGACAACCCCCGGGCCACGCAAACTCGCTTCGTGCGGTGGGCTGAGAGTGTCAACGTCATGACTCGCTATCCGGAGTTGTTTGCCATTGGCTCGATCCAGATTGTCCCGAGGGCCAACCTGCGGGCCTTTGCCGCTCGCTACCCCATTCCATGGATGGCGAACTCGGGTCCATCCACGTCGATTGCCGTGCTCCCGCCAGGCAACAGGCCGTACTACTGCCTCGTCACCATGATGCTCCTGAGATACCCGGCCCTCAAGCTGCCTCGAGGTCTCGACATATGCCGGGCGATTCCCGGAGTGAATTTGCAAAGGACGAAGTTCTCTGGCCTTCCGGCACTCGCTCCCGCTCAATTCTTGGGAGCGAAGCTGCTGACAGTAAGCGTTCCCCTCTACCGTGGCGGTGACGTCCCGTCCACGATCGCGGCTCGAAAGTTGGCGTTCGTCGGTTTCATGGGCGTCATGTTCAACACGTCCGTGGACATCAGCTCGGCCCTGGTGGGGCACCCGCACACCAGGGTCGCCCTCCAGTACGGGGGAGGAGCGTCACAGGTGCAATTCAGCGGCGGCGCGACCGCTCCGCGCGCACACGTGGACACGGTCGGCCTACGAGACGGCTGGAGGGTCCAGGTCTCGGCTGCCACGTTTGGTGGCGGCATCAGCGATGACAGGGGCGCGCTCGCGATGCTCCTTGGCGGCATCGCGCTCAGCCTCCTGCTCGCCGGCATTCTCTTCATCCTTGGAACGGGGCGCGCACGAGCGCTGAAGCTCGTGCATGAGCGAACTACCGAGCTGCAGTTCCAGGCCCTCCACGACCCGCTCACCGGGCAGCCCAACCGGACCCTGATCCTTGACCGAGCCACCCAGATGCTCGCCCGGGCTCGGCGGCATCAGGTGCCGGTCGCCCTGCTGTTCCTTGATCTCGACGACTTCAAGGTCATCAATGACACGCTGGGGCATGCGGCAGGTGACCAGGTCCTGATGGCGGTCGCCGCCAGGCTCGCGGCGGAAGTCCGAGAGGGCGACACGGTGGGTCGACTGGGCGGGGACGAGTTCGTCCTCCTGATCGAGGGCGACGCGCTTCACGGCGGTGTGCAACAGGTCGCGGATCGGGTACTCGCTTCTCTCCAGGCCCCGTTCCTGATCGCCGACAGCGACCAACCCCTGACAGTGTCGGCAAGCATTGGCATCGCCGAAGGTGATCGATCGACGGCCGAGGAGCTGCTGCGGGACGCCGACACGGCCCTCTACCGCGCAAAGGCTCGAGGGAAGCGATGCGCGATCGCGTTCAACCAGAAGATGCAGGAGGCCGCCCAGGATCAGCGGTCGCTCGCGGTCGATCTCCGGCGCGCACAAGAGCTCGACCAGTTCTTCCTCGTCTACCAACCCACCATCGACCTCCAGTCGAACGCCCTGACGGGCGTCGAGGCACTCCTGCGCTGGCAGCATCCCGAGCGTGGCGTCATCATGCCGGACGATTTCATCCCCGAGCTGGAGTCGAGCGGACTGATCATCCCCGTGGGGACATGGGTTCTCAACACTGCGTGTCGCCAGGGAGCACTGTGGCAGAAAGAAGGGCACCGGTTCACCGTGTCGGTCAACGTGTCCATCCTGCAGCTTGCGCGTCCCGAGTTCACTCGGGAGGTCGAGGAGGCACTGTCACTGAGTGGGCTGGACCCCTCGTTGCTCACCTTGGAGTTCACCGAGACCACGCTCATGACGAACGGCGCAGAGACGATCTCGCAGCTCGAAGCCCTCAAGCGTCGCGGCGTTCGGCTCGCGGTCGACGACTTCGGAACGGGGTACTCGTCCTTGGCGTATCTCCGCCAGTTCCCCATGGACGTCGTCAAGATCGATCGCGCCTTCGTCTCGGGGCTGTCCAACACAGCGGAGGCGGCGGCCCTCGTCCATGCGCTCGTGCAGCTGGGCAAGGCGCTCAATCTCCAGACCGTCGCCGAAGGCATCGAAGACGACGACCAGCGTCTTCGACTGCAGATCGAAGACGTCGATATCGGCCAGGGTTACCTGTTCTCGAGGCCACTTGCCCTCGCCGACGTCGGCGCGTTCCTCGACCGGTATGCGCCTGTCTCGGGGCTGCCGATCGCATCCGTCCCCGGCGAGCGACGCGCAGACTGAGTGCGACCGCCGCGCGCTCGAATGAGCAACCGGCACTAGCGCCGCTCTGATCTACGCGTCCCGCTTCACCATTCGCCAGCCGCCTATCACGGTCCAGAAGACCAGCCACGCGACGATCACGATGATGGCGACCTCGGTCGACTCCGGCACGATCTGCATCGCTCGGCTGCCGCCGTTCATGTCCCCGCCGAAGGCGAGCGGCAGCGCGGGGGGTTCTATGTGCGCCATCGCGAGGCCGACGATGCCTCGCTGGAAGTTGATGAAGTGTGGGATGTGCGCCCTCGAGAAGATCGGCGTCAAGATGAGCTCCAGGACGATCATGAGCACGACCGCGATCGTTCGCTGCCCGAGGAGCGAGCTCAACCCGAGCCCCACGATGAAGCCGATCGTGGCTTCGAGCAGGATCCACAGCCCTGTGTCGATCATGAGCGAGCCGGGCGGCTTGAGGAACGTGTAGCTGTAGGACTGGTAGTTCTGCTCTGCGACAGAGATCAGCGCGGCTCTGACCTGCGCCGGGGTCGGTTGGCCAGGCGGGGGCGGTGAGCCTGGCTTGATCCGCACCGAGGGGCCACCACAGCCCACGTTGTTGATGTTGCTGTAGTTGAAATTGCACAGGGCCTTGTTGGGATGTGCCAGCACCCAGTGCTCGAAGCCGTTGAGCGTGAGCCCAGCGGGCATGCTCACACCATCGAAGCTGTCCACCGTTGGCGCGGCGAGGACGCAGACGACGCACACCATCGCGAAGCCTCCTGCGACGATCGGCAGGACGACCGCGAGCCCCGCGGGTATCCGCGCCAAATAGAGCGCGAGCCTAGACCTGCCGGTGACGACCAGGTGCCGGAACATGCCGTCGGTGAGGTCGGTCGACCCCGCTGAGCAGCCGACGACCGCCGCGACGATGAACCCGAACACATACATGAGTCCCGCGACGAGTCCGGTGAAGACGCTGTAGCCGCCCGCGGGACCGAAGGACTTCGGCGCGAACGCGTGCGCGAGCAGCCGGACGGTGAGAAAGATGCCCGGTATGCCGATGTTGACGACGATGAGAGCGATCATGAGTCCGCGTCGCTTCCGAATCTCCATTATCCGCGTCGTGATGAGTGACAGCGTCGGCACCCACGAGCCGCGATGATCCTTCGGCGGATCGGGCGCCCCGCCCACGATCCCGGGGGCCGGTGACGCGATCGGCGCCGCCGTCACTCCGAGCTCCCCAGTCGGCTCGTGACCTGCAGGAACCACGACTCGAGGGAGGCCTGGACCTCTTGGAGACGGTAGACGGAGATCCCCGCCTCGACGAGCTGTCGGTTGACCTCTGCGATCGCATCTCGTCCCGTCCCGAGCGGCAGCTTCGCCTCGAGCCCGTTGGGTCCGACCTCGACGCTCGTGCCCAACTTGGTTGCTTCGAGGATGCGCCGGGCGCCGTCGGGATCGGAGCATTCGATCTGCAGCTCCACGGACGCACCTGCGAGGAGCTCGGCGATGGAGCCCTGGCGGATGACGTTGCCACGGTCGACGATCGCGACGGCATCGCACGTCCGCTCCACCTCATCGAGGAGATGTGAGGAGAGGACCACGGTACGTCCCTCTGCCACCAGCGAGAGGATCATGTCGCGCATGTCACGCATGCCTGCGGGATCGAGGCCGTTCATGGGCTCGTCAAGGATCAATAGCTCTGGGTCCCCTAGCAGGCACGCAGCGACGCCGAGCCGCTGGCGCATTCCCATCGAGTACTTCGCCACCTTGTCGTTCGCTCGATGCTGGAGCCCGACTCGCTCGAGCGATGGAGCGATGCGATCGCGAGCCGCTCGCTCTCGGGCGGCGGCGAGGATCTGGAGGTTCTGGCGACCGGTGAGGTGGCTGTGGAATCGGGGCTCGTCGACGATGGCGCCCACGCGAGCCAGCGCGACAGCCCGTTGCTCCGGGACGGGATACCCGAGCAACGACATCGTGCCTGCGTCTGCCCTCGTCAGGCCGAGCAGGACCCGTATCAGCGTCGTCTTCCCGGCGCCGTTCGGGCCGAGGTAGCCGAATGCGCATCCTCGCGGCACGAGCAGCTCGACGCCGTTGACCGCGACGTTGTCGTCGAAGCGCTTGACGAGTCCGTGCGTCTCGACGGCCCACTGCCGGTCAACGTCGCGCCCATTGGCGACCGGTGAGGACACGGCGGTCGTCATGGGCTCCTTGGCTGGTGAATGCGCTGGCCTGTGCATCTCATGACGGGAAGTATTTCAGGCGCGCACCCTGATGCCGCGCTATCGAGTCCCCCACACGACCCTGACTCGACCCTGAGGCTCGTCGAACACGCGCAAATTGGGTAGTGCACGGCGGTTCCTCGAGTCGCCATTTCGATCCTCGCCTCATCTCGATCTTCGAAACAGGACACGCTGGCGGGCTTCGGCACTCGGCGATCGGCAGGACTCGGCGTGCGCCGAGCAGCCATACCCGGCACCCCTCAAGCCTGCCGCGTTCTTGTCGCGTCGTTACGCTCCGGTGATGCAAGGGACCGAAGACGCCGACGTCTGCGTCGTCGGCGCCGGCTACGCCGGACTCGCAGCGGCTCGACAACTCACAGAGGCGGGCAAGTCCGTGGTCGTCCTGGAGGCCCGGGATCGAGTGGGCGGTCGCATCTGGACGCACCGGCTGAGCGACGGGTCCGCCATCGATCGCGGGGGTGCGTGGCTGGCGCCCCAGCACGACGCGATCTTCTCGCTGGCGCGTGAAGTCGGCGCCTCCACCTACAAGACCTGGGTGAAGGGCGCACACCTCTTGATCGGCGAGGACCGAACCCGGAGGTACACGGGACTGATCCCCAAGATCAGCCCGTTGGCGGTCGCGACGATCGCCCTCGCCCAGTTCCGGCTCGACCGGATGGCCGCAAAGGTGCCGCTGGAGGAGCCGTCGACGGCGGCACGGGCGGCGGAATGGGATGCCCAATCGATTGCCTCATACCTCAACCGCACTCGCATCTCGTCGTCCATTGGCCGTGGCCTCTATGAGATGGCGGTGCGCGGGCTCTTTGCGGCCGATCTCGGAGAGGTCTCGTTCCTCCACCTCCTGTATCTCGTGCACGCGCACGGCAGCATCAATACGTTGTTCTCCATTGAGGGTGGCAGCCAAGAGAACATGATCGACGGTGGTGCCGGATCGATCGCAGAACGCATCGCCGAGCAGCTGGGCGGCGCCGTTCGCCTCTCGTCGCCCGTCCGATCGATCGCGCAAGTTGGCGATCGGGTGGTCATTCGAGCTGATGGTGTCAGCGTCAGCGCGCATCGAGTGATCGTTGCCATTCCCCCCGCGACGGCCGCAGACATCGAGTTTGAGCCTGCCATGCCAGATGATCGGATGTCGTTGCTCCGTCTGGCAGTCGGCGGGTTGGAGACGAAGACCCTGCTCGTCTACGACGAGCCGTTCTGGCGGCACGACGGTCTCAGCGGACAGACCGCGGAGCCCAACTCCGCGGCCGAGGTGACCCTCGATGGGTCGCCGTCTTCGGGCACGCCCGGCGTGCTCGCCTGCTTCACGTTCGGTCGGGTCGCGAGGCGACTCGACGAGCTGGCCGAAGCGGAGCGACGACAAGCGGTGCTCACCGCTCTCAGCGCGCGACTCGGGCCTCGTGCGGCGACCCCGTCAGAGTTCGTCGAGACGCAATGGTGGTCGCAGGAGTGGTCGCGGGGCTGCAGCATGGCGCATCTGCCGCCGGGGGCGATCACACGATTCGGCTCGCTCATGCGCCAGCCCCTGGACCGCGTCCACTGGGCTGGAACGGAGACATCCACGGTGTCGCACGGATCGATCGACGGAGCGGTGCGCTCCGGCTTGCGAGCTGCAGCAGAGGTGCTCGACCGGATATAACGAGCTCAAGGACGTCGAGGCGTGGCCGGTGCGTGCTCGGAGAAGAGTCTCCTGCCTAACGTCACTGCGTGGCGAGCTCCTGTGACGTCGTGGTCGTGGGGCTCGGTGCGATGGGCAGCGCGGCGACGCTCCACTTGGCGCGCGCCGGTGCCCGAGTGATCGGGATCGATAGCTCGTCGCCACCCAACGCGCTGGGATCCTCGCACGGCGACACGCGGATCACTCGACTCGCAGTGGGAGAGGGTCCCGCCTATGTGCCCTTGGTGCGGCGGTCGCATGAGCTGTGGCGTGAGTATGAGGAGGAGTTGTCCTGCGAGCTGCTGGTCCGATGCGGGGGCCTGATCCTCGGTGGCCTCACGTCGTCGGGGCAGCACGGCGTTGGCAACTTCGTCGCCGCCACGATCGACATCGCTCGATCGCACAGCATCGACCATGAGATCCTCTCCGCAGGAGAGATGCTCGATCGATTCGGCGTCCTCGACGTCACCGACGAGGTGGGCTACTTCGAGCGATCCGCGGGGTATCTGCGAGCGCCAGCGTGCATTCGCGCGCAGCACGAGCTCGCGGTGCGCGCCGGCGCGACGATCCGTGTCAACGAGCCGGTGCTCGGGTGGTCTGCGACGACAACGGGCGTGCGCGTGGAGACCAAAGAAGAGGCAGTCGACGCGAGCGTGCTGGTCCTGACGGCGGGTCCGTGGTTGCCATCGCTCGAGCCTGGGCTCGAACCGCTCCTCTCGGTGCAGCGCCAGGTGCAGTTCTGGTTCGAGATGGAGCGCGACGCCGACAGGTTCTCGGAGTTGCCGGTCTTCATCTGGATGCACGGCATCGAGGAGGGCGCGTACCTGTACGGCTTTCCTGCCATCGACGGCCCCTCCGGCGGAGTCAAGGTCGCGACCGAGGTCTTTGCTGATGCGACGAGCCCGCTCGACGTCGAGCGCCGAGTGACCGACGACGAGGCCGAGCGCATGCACTCGACGCACGTGCGAGGACGGATAGCCGGGCTCTCGTCACGCTGTGTCCGGTCGGCTGTCTGCCTGTACACCGTGACGCCTGACTTCGGCTTCATCATCGACTGGCTCCCCGAGCACCGGAACGTCCTGGTGGCCTCACCGTGCTCGGGCCATGGCTTCAAGCACTCCGCCGCCGTCGGCGAGTGCGTCGCCCAGGTCGCGCTCACGGGCTCGTCGTCGATCGACATCTCTGCATTCAGACTCGACCGGTTCATCTCGTAGGCCAGGACGCGGTGCGTGTGGCACCCGGTCCGCCGCGCCGGAGCGCGTGGATCGATACAGTTTGCCACGGCGCGTCGAGCACGTAGGTCGAGAGGGCAACTCATGCCAGCACCGAGCATCCATCACGACATGACCTTCGAGGCGTCCCCGAAGGAGGTGTTCGCCGAGTTGCTCGACGCCGACCGGTTCGCCGCGTTCACCGGGGCACCAGCAGCGATCGACCCGGTCGAGGGGGGTTCGTTCTCGCTGTTCGGCGGGCAGATCCTCGGGCGCAACATCGAGCTCGTGGACGCTGAGCGGGTCGTGCAGGCGTGGCGGGTCGCTCACTGGGAGCCGGGCATCTTCTCGCTCATCCGATTTGAGCTCCGTGCGAGCGGAGCGGGAACCGAGCTCGGCTTCGACCAATGGGGCCATCCGACTGATGCGCACGCCGACCTCGATGCGGGCTGGCACACGATGTACTGGGAGCCGATGCGCAGCCACCTCGGGGCGAGCTGACAGGTCGTCCCCGACGGCGTCCGCCACGCGACGCCGACACGCAAGGAGCCGCGGCGTGCGCACGTAGAGGCAGGCTCAGCCTGCCCGAAGCAAGCAGAGGAAGGACGATGAGCCATGGGATCTCATGACGAGGGAGATGGAGCCCACGAGGAGCTGACCGTGGAGGTGGCCTTTGAAGACGACCTCCTCCAGGTCGAGTCGTCGGTCGTTGCCTATCTGGAGCGACCCGACGACGAGGGGCGCGCAGTCATGCTCGCGAGCCTCGAGCGCCTGGACGACCAGATCGCACGGAGCGAGACCTTCGACGCCAGCAACAGCCTCGCCTTCAGGTTCGGCTCCGCACCGCGCGCCGCGGTCATCGGCGAGACGAGCGAGAATCCCGTGGTTGAAGAGGTCCTCCCTGCCCGGTTCCGCGCCCAGGTGACGCTCGTGCGCGCGGCGAAGGACGAGGTGCGCGATCCCTCACCCCGCGCGCTCGAGGCGCTGCGGTCCGCGAGCGAGACGCTCAACGAGATTCGCTCCCAAGGCTGAGGCCGCGAAGTCTGCGTCGCGGAAGTCGATCCGACGCCGCTACGGGGTGGTCGGCTGTGTCAGTGCGGCCGCGGAGTCCGGCGCGCGGTCAGCCGCACCTCGAGGATCGAGTCGCGTGCCCACCGGGCTGACTGTTGCGTCGCGCCGAGTGATGCCGATCGACTGACCGATCGTCACGGGCTGGGCATCGAACTCTGCGCGACTCTGCTGGATCCAGGCCGTCTCGCCGGAGCCGAGCAGAATCGCGATGCGGATCTCGAAGCCGAGCGTCGAGATCTCCGTGACGGTGGCGGGCGTGCCCTCGCCCGTTGGGACGATGACCAGGTCGTGGGGCCGAAGGGCGACGCCGTCGATCGTGGTCGACGGCCCGAGGAACTGCAGGACGAACTCCGAGGCGGGGTGGTCGTAGAGGTCCGTCGGCGAGCCAGCTTGTTCGACACGGCCCTCATTGAGGACGATCAGGCTGTCGGCGACCTCCATGGCCTCGTTCTGGTCGTGGGTCACGAGGACGGTCGTCACGTGGATGCGGTCGTGGAGCTCTTTGATCCAGGTGCGCAGCTCGGCTCGGACCTGGGCGTCGAGCGCGCCGAAGGGCTCATCGAGGAGCAGGACCCGAGGAGCGATGGCGAGGGCCCTCGCGAGCGCCATGCGCTGCATCTCGCCGCCGGAGAGCTGTGCGGGGTAGCGACTGGCGAAGTCGCTCAGCCGGACGAGCTCGAGCATCTCGGCGACCCGATCCGCGATCTCGGCGCGAGGGCGGTGGCGGACCTTGAGCCCGTAGGCGACGTTCTTCGCCACGGTCATGTGACGGAAGGGCGCGTAGTTCTGGAAACAGAAGCCGATGTTGCGATGCCTCGGGTCGAGGAACGTCACATCGTCGTCGTCGATGAGGATGCGTCCCGCGTCGGGGGTAACCAACCCACCGATGAGCCTGAGCAGGGTGGACTTGCCCGCACCTGATGGACCGAGGATCGCCGTGAGCGATCCCGAGGGGATCAGCGTTGTCACGTCCTCGACGCCGAATGTCACGCCGAACCGCTTCGTCACTTTCTCAAGCGATATCGACACGAAGCCTCCGCTCCCTCGCACGCAGGATAGACAAGACGATCAGCACGCTGATCGAGATCGCCGCAAGGACGACCGCGCCTGAGAATGCTCCGACGTCATTGAAGTTCTGATCCCACGCCGAGTAGATGTAGACGGGCAGCGTCTGAGTGAGGCCTGCGCGGTTGCCCGACACGACGAGAACTGCCCCGAACTCGCCGAGCGATCTCGCGAGGGTCACCGCGATGCCGTAGAGCAGAGCCCAGCGAATGGCGGGGAGCGTGATGGTGAAGAGTCGCCGCCACATGCCGGCGCCAAGTGTGCGTGCCGCCTGTTCCTGAGACTCACCGATCTCGATCAAGACCGGCACGATCGAACGCAGCACGTAGGGGAGCGACACCGCCATAGTCGCCAGAACCACACCCGGCACTGAGAAGACAAGCATGACGCCACGAGCGAAGAGCCATGGCCCGAACGCGCCGATCTTCGAATATGCCAAGAACAGCGAGAGTCCAATGATGATGGGTGAGATGGCAATCGGCACGTCGAAGGTGAGATCCAAGAGTCGCTTGCCGACGAACTGCCGCCGCGCGAGCAGCATCCCTGCGCCGACGCCGACGATCGTGTTGACGGGCACCACGATCGCCGCAACCTTGGCCGACAGCTCGAGGGCGCTAACCGCCCCCGGCTGGGTGATCTGATTCCAGAATGTGCCGAGTCCTGCGCTGAAAGCCTTGCCAAAGAGGAAGCAGACGGGGATGCCGACGAGGAGCGCGACGTAAAGAAGCGCGGCGGCGCGAAGTGGCAAGAGCTGCCGGCGATGGGGGTCGCGAGCGCGGTTTCTGCGGGCTGCAGGCACGATTGTGACGGTGTCAGTCACAGACTCAGCCGCCGCTGGATTCGTGACGACGTGACGCCGATACTCGCAAGCAAGAGAAGGCTGAGGACGAGGAGCGCCACGGACACCGCGGCAGCCCGCGTGTAGTTCTGGCCCGCGAACAAGTTGAAGATGAGGTTGGAAGCCGTCGTGGTCGTTTGTTGTCCCCCCGCGATGAGGGTGATCGACCCGAACTCGCCTACCGCTCGAGCGAAGGCAAGTCCGAAACCGGTGAGGATCGCGGGCAGCAATGACGGCAACACCACGGACGCGAACGTCCGAAAGCCGCCGGCTCCGAGCGACCGCGACGCGTCCTCGGCGTTGCTGTCGAGGGACTCCAAGACCGGCTGCACGGCCCTGACCGAGAACGGCAGGGTCACGAAGAGGAGGGCGACGAGGAGGCCCATCCACGTCCCAATGAGGTTGACGTGCACCGGACTCGAGCCGCCGTAGAGATAGACGAAGACAACGCCCGCAACGATCGTGGGGAGCGCGAAGGGCAGGTCGATGACGCCCTCGAGCAGTCGCTTCCCAGCGAACGAGTCGCGCACGAGGACCATTGCGATCACGACGCCAAACACCGCATTGACCGCCGCGACACTGAGCGAGAGCCAGAGGGACAGCCAGATCGCATGAGCCGAATCCGACTGCGTCACGTTGCTCCAGAACCCCGAGAAGTCGGAGCTGGCGGACCAGTGCCACACCGCCATGCCCCACCCGTTGGTGTGGACCGTGACTCCCAGTCCGCGCGCGGCGATGGCGGCAATCGGAATGAGGACAATGAGAGACAGGTAGCTCATGAGCAGGGCGGAGCCGCTGGCGACGCCGAGTGCGCCTCCCATGGTTCTTACGCGAAAGCGCCGCCGGCTCGAGGGAGCCGGCGGCGCTTTCGGCGCGTCAGAGATGTCGCTAGCTGGTCCAGCCATGCGCCCGTTCTATCTTGGTGATGATCCCATTCGTTGAGAAGAACTTGTTCGTTACGGCGGGCCATCCGCCAAGCGAGGCGATCGTCGTCAGCTGTGCGGCCTTGTAGGGGTGGAAGAGCGACTTTGTCGCGGTCGCCACGGACTTGAGCGTGGGGCGGAACGCGTTGTGCGCCCAGATCGACTGTCCGGCCGGCGAGAACAGGTAGTTGAAGAACGCCTTGGCGCCCTTGTTCGCTGTCAGGGTGAGGGCTGCAGGCGTTTGGATCACAATGTTCTGTGCAGGGTAGATGATCTTGACTGCCTTGCCTGCCGCCACTGCCGCGCTCGCATCGCTCTCGTAGGCCAAGAGCACGTTGCCCGTGCCTGAGAGGAACTGGGTCAGCGCCTTGCTCCCGCTCGACGGCTCCGCGACGACGTTCTTCACGAGTGCGTTCGTGTACTTGGCGGCGGCCGCGGGCCCCTTCTTCTGGATGATCTGGGACTCGTAGGTCTCGAGCAGGTTCCAGCGTGCACTTCCCGAGCTGATCGGATCAGGCGTCACGATCTGGACGCCGCTCTTGATCAGGCTCGGCCACCCCGTGATGCCAAGGGGATTGCCAGGCTTGACCACGATGACGACGACCGAGTCAGACACGAAGCCACCCTCGGCGGCTCCCGCCCCGGTCGAGTTCCACTTCGACGCCACGATCCCGTTGTTCACGAGGAGCTGCATGTCGGGCACCGCGGAGAAGTTCACCACGTCCGCGGGCTGACCAGCGACCACGTCACCCGCTTGGGTCGTCGACGCCCCGAAGGAGTTGTTGAACGAGACGCTCTTGCCGGCCGTGGTTGCCTGGAAGGCGGCCTCGAGCTTGGAGTAGACCGCAGAGACCACCGAGTAGCCGACGACGTTCACGGTGTAGCTCGTCTTCGGTGTGGCAGCGGAGGCGGCCTCGGTCGAACCGACGAGGGCGAAGGCAAGGGGAAGGGCAAGCGCTCCAACGACTGAACTTCTGCGGAGTGTGGGCCGGCGCATGGTGAGGGTCCTTTAATCCGTTGTACACCTAGTAACTTACTAGGCGGTCCGGTACCCTAATCGATCAATTCCGATCGGTCAAGTAGGAATAGAAAAACCCGCGAATACTGGGAAAACGGTTCGTCAACCTACCTCGACGAGTCCGGTCACTGGGGTACGGCCCGCTCGATCGTGTCCAGTGTGACCCAGGGAACGGTGACCACGAGCGGCCACAGAGGTCGTGGGCGCTCATCTGCCCCGAGATCGCCTCGGCCGCCCCAGATCGCCCACAGGACGGTATCGACCCTCATGAAGCGCCGTGGCGCTCGTCACTTGCTCACCAGGCCCCTGCGACGGCCCTCAAGCTTCGGGAGATCCATCGTGATCGCGACGACGTCCTGTTTGGTGAGCGCCCCGACGGCGAGCTCGACGCGGCGGGGCAGCTCGTCCAGTGAGATGCGACCCTCCGCGTAGGCGTCGCGCGCTGCCTGAGCGCCTGCGCTCGGGTCGTACGATGCCCGGCGCGATGCGACTCGACCGGAAGCTGTCGTCAAAGGTCCCCGAGATCACCCTCGCGTTCTGGGTGACCAAGGTCCTCACGACTGCCATGGGCGAGTCCATCTCGGACTATGCCGTTCACCGGTTCGATCCCGTGGTCGCCGTCGCGTTCGGATTCGTCGCGTTCCTGATCGCCCTGGCCTGGCAGCTCGCCCTTCCTCGCTACCAGGCGGTCGCGTACTGGCTCGCGGTCTCGATGGTCGCGGTCTTCGGCACGATGGCGGCCGACGTCACGCACGTGAAGTTCCACGTCGCCTACGCAGTCTCGACGGTGGCCTTCGCGATCATCTTGGCGGTGGTCTTCATCGTGTGGCAGTCCGTCGAGCGCACCCTGTCGATCCACTCGATCACGACCACCCGGCGCGAGCTCTTCTACTGGGCGACCGTGCTCACGACCTTCGCCCTCGGCACGGCGGCGGGCGACGAGCTGGCCATCGCCCTCAAGCTCGGCTTCTTCAAGGCGGGCATCGTGTTCATCGGCATCATCTGCGTGCCGCTGCTCGGGTGGCGGCTCCTGCGCTGGAACGCGATCGCGTCGTTCTGGATGGCCTACATCGTCACGCGCCCGATCGGCGCGTCCTACGCGGACTGGTTCGGCAAGCCCGTGTCCGTCCGCGGCCTCGGGCTCGGCGACGGCATCGTGGGCGGCACGCTCGCCGCGCTCGTCGTTGCCTTTGTCGTCTACTTCGTGATCACGGACCGTGCTCGCACCGAGAGGGTCACGTTCTAGCGGACCTCAGCACAGCCCCACGCCGCCGGTAGCGGTGCCCGTGGGGTGCAGCTCCCAGTAGCGGTAGCCGTCGACGACGTGCGATGCGGCGGTCGTGAGGCCACCGGCGTGCACGAGGGACTCGAGCAGTCCCATGGGCATCGTCGGCCAGTCGTCGGACTCGACGTACAGGACGCCGCAGAAGTGCCGTGCGACCGCGGCGGTGACTCGAGCGACGCTCGCTGCGTAGCCCCCCTCGATCGGCGTCCCGGGCACCACGGTGACCCGGGGGTCGTCGCTCAGCGTCGTGTAGCCGTTGTTGTAGAGGTGCGAGAAGCGGATTCGGACGTGGTTGACGTCGTAGTAGCTCCACGGCCAGCGCGCGGTCCCCCCGATGACCACGAGCTCGCCACTCGAGAGGTCGCGATGCACGATCGCCGCCACGGCGGCGAAGTTGCCGCCGGGATAGCTCGGGCGGTGCAGCACGCGGTCGGCGCCGAGGAACCCCGCGAAGGCGACGGCGGCGACGAGCACGGTGACCGCCACCTGGTCGGGGGCTCGTCGCACGACGCGCCAGAGGAGCGCGGCGCCCTCGGCGATCAGCAGCGCAACCGCGGGGTACAGGTACGCGTCGGTGCGCCCCGTCCCGAGCGGCACGAGCGAGGGGATCGAGAGGATCGCCGCGCCCGCCAGCGCGGCGATGCAGAGCAGCTGGCGGCGCGAGGCGACGAGCCCGCAGACGAGCAGGACCATGATCGCCACGCGGTCGATCGTGCCGAGCCCGTGGGGGCCGAGGGCCGGCGTCGTGACGCCGACGCCAGCGACGAGCCCGTCGACGATCGTGCGCGCGGAGTGCGTGAGCCCGTGCAGCGAGCTGAGCTGCAGGTAGTAGCCGTCCCAGCTCGATCGCAGCGTGGGCGAGACGTCGCCGCGCACGGCGAGCCACAGCGCACCGAGCCCCACTGCCGTGGCCGCTCCCGAGCAGGCGAGACGCACCCCGAGGCGGCGGCGAATCACCGCGTCGACGCCGAGTGCCACCCACACGGTGAGCACGAGCGGCACGGGCGTGAGCGAGAAGGCGCACACGACGATGGACGCGACGGCGAGCCACGGGGCCGACCTGGCCCCCTCCCGGCGGACCTTCTCTGCGAGCCACAGGATGACGACCGCGCCCAGCAGGTCGAACGCGTAGGGCTTCACCCGTGTCGCGTAGGTGACGTCGCTGCTGGCGACCGCGATGACGCCCGCGGCGAACAGCGACGCCGGCGCAGAGAGGCCCCACCAACGAGCGAGGCGACCGACGGCGATGATGCCGGCCACCGACGCGAGGTAGGTCGGCAGCTGGTCCATCGCCACGCTGTGGGGGAACCAGCCGATCCAGGCGCGCTCGCCGAGCACGAAGCCTGGCGTGGTCACGACCATCCTCGCGGCGGTGCCGAGCGGGACCCTCGTCGTGAGCGCCACCCACGCGTCGTCGCGGAACAGGGTGCCCTTCGAGAAGCCGAGTCGGGCGACGGCGCCGACCGCAGCGATCACCATGAGCAGCGCCCACTCGCGTCGCTGGGCGAACGAGGAGGCACGCTCGAGGGCTCGCGCACCGGGGCCCTTCGGTGCATCCCTCGCGACGGCGCCCTCGCGAGGCGCCACGAGCGTCACGGGCCGGCGAGTTGCGTTGGGCCCGGGACGGCTGGACGTGCGGGCTCGCTGAGGTACGAGCGCCAGTTGCGGTAGACGACGGTGCCGATCACGAGCCCGCCGACCGCGAGCGCGACGCCCGCGATCTGGACGAGGAGGGACCCGAGGTGGCCGTCCTGGCCGAGCCACAGACGCTCATCGAGCGATCGGGCGATGCCCCAGACCACCATGGCGATCGCCGTCAGCGCCCCGGTGGGGGAGCTGACGCCTGAGGCACGAGCCTCGCTCGCGCGCTGGAGGCGCCGCTCGATCAGTATGAGCAAGAAGAAGAGCGCCCCGTCCTCCACTGCCTGGATGATGGGGACCGGTATGCGCTTGCCGACCTGGCCCTGGTAGTACATCCCGATCCACGAGGTCGTCGCGTGGCCGCCCCCGGCGACCATGAGCTGGGGACCGAGCAGTCGCCCGACCGCCCAACCGAGCGCGAGGGCCGGCACCGCGATGTCGAGTCCCTCGAGGATCCCGAGCTCGGGGTAGCGCTTGTGCTTCACCCACAGGGCAGTGGGGACGGCGAAGATCAGGCCGCCGAAGGACGCGAGGCCCCCGTGCCAGACCTCGAGCACCTGGAAGGGCTGCGACGAGTAGGTCGACCAGTGGGTGAGCACGTGGAAGAGCCGGGCGCCGAGGAGCGAAGAGACGACGACCCAGATGCCCAGCTCGACGAGGTGGTCGGTGCGGATCTCCCGTGCGCGCACGCGCGCGACGAGGTACCGCCACGCGACGTAGAAGGCGATCGCAAGCCCGAGCCCGTAGGTGTGGAACTCGAGCGGCCCGATGTGGAACGCCGTGGGAATGGGGCGCACGCCCCGAGACTACGGCCGGCCTGCCCCTGCGAACCCGTATCCGAACCGCACCGGGGTGAGCCACACGTAGGCGCCGGTGTAGGGCGCCTCGATCATCGTGCCATGCCCGACGTACATGGTGACGTGCTCGCTGCCGCCCGGTCCGTAGAAGAGGAGGTCGCCCGGCATGAGGTCAGCGATCGGCACCGGCGTCGAGTCGGCGAACTGGGAGCCGGAGTAGTGGGGGAGGTTCACGCCAGCCGCCTCCCAGGACAGCATCGTGAGCCCTGAGCAGTCGACGCACGACCGAGAGGCGCCACCCCAGCAGTACGGCACGCCGAGGAACGACAGCGCGGCGTCGACCGCGATGTTGGC
>PLCI01000186.1:0-5304 GCA_003135595.1 Acidimicrobiaceae bacterium
CCCACCAGGATCCCGGTGGTGAAGGGGATGCGCAGCCGCCCGGCGGCGTCGATCATCGCCAGGCGCCGGTCGGGTCGCTTGTCGGGTGCGCGATGGTGCGGCATGCCGGGCTCACAGAGGCGCGGGCTCGAGCACTCCAGCATCAGGCCGAGGCTGACGTTCACCTCCCTGAGCCGCGTCATGTCCGCGTCGGTGAGGAGTCCCGCGTTGGTGTGCGGCAGAAGGCCGTGGGAGAGCGCCATCGCGCCGGCCCAGTGGAGGTACTCGACGGTGCTCGCCTGCCCCAGCGAAGCGAGCGTGCGGCGGTACGCGGAGAAGGCCTTCTCCGGCTTGTCCCCCAGGCAGAACAGCGCCTCGGCACACCCGAGCTCGCGCGCGCGAACGAGCTGCTCCTCGATCTCCGCGGGCGTCATCGTCCACTCGCCGGGGTAGCCCGGGGAGCGTCGGAAGGAGCAGTAGTCGCAGTGGTTGCGGCACAGGTTCGTGAGGGGGAGAAAGACCTTGGGCGAGTACGTGACCACGCGCCCGAAGAGCGCGTCGCGCACCGAGGCGGCGGCGCCGTTCGACTGGCTCGCCGTCGCCGGCGGCGACGCGAGCGACCTGCGCGTGGTCATCGACCGCCTCAAGAGCGTCGAGACGACCCACCCGCTCATCGAGACCGAGATCGGGCCGGTCGTCGGCGCGCACGGCGGCCCCGGCGTCGTCGGGGTCTGCTGGCTCGCGCGCGAGCGGTGACGGGCGCGCGAGCCGGGAAGCGCCGCGTGGTTCACCAGTAGGGTCACTGCGTCATGGCGGACGACCCCACCACCTCGACGGGCGAGCGTGACCTCGCCGGGCGCGCGATGGGCGCGATCGATCTCGTCGTCGACACCCTCCACGACAAGGTCATCCGGCCGATCCTGCTCATTGGCCGGACCGTCGCGTTCGCCTTCATCATCGTCGTGTGCGTCTCGGTGATCGCCGTCGCGCTGTGCGTGGCCCTCCTGCGCCTCCTCGACGTCTACGCCTTCGGCTCGCACCAGTGGGCGTCGTGGGCGCTCCTGGGCGCGATCTTCGTGACCGGAGGGCTCGTCATCTGGCGGTGGCGCAAGACACCCGCCAAGTCCGAGGGCGCGAGGTGACCGAGCGCACGAAGCTCGCGATCATCGGCTCAGGCCCCGCGGGGCTGACCGCGGCGATCTACGCGGCGCGCGCCCAGCTCGCCCCCGTCGTCATCGAGGGCGAGCCCTCGTCGACCTCGGACCAGCCCGGCGGCCAGCTCATGCTCACGACCGAGGTCGAGAACTACCCCGGCTTCACCGACGCGATCATGGGCCCGGACCTCATGGGCGCGATGCGCGCCCAGGCGGTCCGCTTCGGCGCGGACCTGCGCGTCGCCAAGGTCACCGCCGTCGACCTCGACGCGACGCCCTTTTCGCTCTGGCTCGGCGCCCACGACGAGCCCGACGTCGTCGCCGACGCGGTCATCTTGGCGTCGGGCGCGAGCGCGGTGCCCCTGTCGGTGCCCGGCGAGGCCCGGCTGCTGGGCCACGGGCTCTCCACGTGCGCGACGTGCGACGGGTTCTTCTTCCGCGGCAAGGAGATCGCCGTCATCGGGGGCGGCGACTCCGCCCTCGAAGAGGCCCTCTTCCTCACCCGCTTCGCGACCAAGGTGACCGTCGTGCACCGCCGCGACGAGCTGCGCGCGTCGCGCATCATGCAGCAGCGCGCCTTCGACCACGAGAAGATCGAGCTCCGCTGGAACACGGTCGTGACCGAGGTCCTGGGCGACGACTGCCTGACCGGGATCGCCGTGCGCGACACGGTCACCGCCGAGGCGTCCACGATCGAGCTCGGCGGGGTGTTCGTCGCGATCGGCCACGAGCCCAACACCGAGCTCGTGAAGGGCCAGCTCGAGCTCGACGGGGGCGGCTACGTGGTCACGACCACGGGGACCTACACGAGCGTCGACGGCGTCTTCGCCGCGGGCGACGTCCAGGACCACGTCTACCGCCAGGCGGTCACCTCGGCGGGGTCCGGCTGCATGGCGGCGATCGACGCCGAGCGCTGGCTCGAGCACCGCGGGCACTGACCGCGGCCCCGGGAACACCGGGGGCCCCGGGCGCGTTGGTAACTTCGTCCGAACGGAGGCATTGATGGCAGCGATCCAGACCTTGACCGACGACACCTTCAGCGAGCTGGTGGGCGCGTCCGACACGCCGATGCTGGTCGACTTCTGGGCGGAGTGGTGCGGGCCGTGCAAGCAGATCGCCCCGATCCTCGAGGAGCTCGCCGTCGAGCAGCACGACCGGCTCAGCATCGGGAAGCTCAACGTCGACGAGAACCTGAAGGTGGCACAGCAGTTCAGCGTCATGTCCATCCCGACGCTGATCCTGTTCAAGGGCGGCGAGCCCGTCGCCCGCCTCGTCGGCGCCAAGCCCAAAGGGGCGCTCCTCCAGGAGCTCTCCGCCTACCTCTAGGCACGCCGCTGCCCACGCTCCCGCTCGCTGAGGGTTCAGCGGGACCCCCCGTGGCCGACGTCCAGGAGCGGCTCGCGGCCCTCGGCCACGTGCCCGACGGCGACGACGCGGGGGTGTTCGGGCCCTCGACGCGGGCCGCCGTCGAGGCGTTCCAGCGCCGCCGCGGCCTTCGCAACGACGGGATCGTCGGGGTGACGACCTGGGAGCGACTGGTGGAAGCCGGCCGCCAGCTCGGCGACCGAGTGCTGTCGACCACCGCGCCCCTCTTGCGCGGCGACGACGTGGCCGAGCTCCAAGAGCGCCTGGCGGCCCTGGGGTTCGACCCCGGCAGGGTCGACGGGATCTACGGGGCCGCCACGAGGACCGCGGTCGCGGCCTTCCAGCGCGACGCGGGGCTCGCCGCCGACGGCGTCGTCGGCCCCTCCACGCTCACCGAGCTGCGCCGCCTGGCGGCGCGCCACCCCCAATCGACCCTCGTGAACGAGGTGCGGGAGCGCTCCGAGATGCGGCGCGGACACGGCACGCTCGACGACATGGTCGTCGCCCTCGGCCAGGCGGGCGGCCTCGACGCGGTCCTCGAGGCCACGGCGCGAGCGCTGCGGGACCGCGGCGCGAGCCCGACCGTCGTCCGCGAGTCCGACGAGCACCCGCTCGCGATGGCCGCCAACGCCTCACGGGCGCGCTGCCTGGTCGTCGTGCGCCTCGACCCGGGGGCCTCGTCGGTCACGGGCCTCTACTTCGGCACCGAGCGCGGCGAGTCGCCCTCGGGCAAGCGCCTGGCCGAGCGCCTGGCCGCGGCGACCGGCCGCGTGCTCGGCGTCGACGAGGCGACGAGGGGCATGTCGCTCCCGGTCCTCCGCGAGTCCAGGATGCCCGCGTCGATCCTCGAGGTCGGACCGCTCGACCGCCTCGTCGAGCGCGTCGCCCAGTTCGCCGGCGCGATCGCCGATGCCCTCGAGCGCTGGGCGGTGCCCGTCGGCTGAGGTTCTGAAGTTTCTTCAGGACGCCTCGGCCAGGTGGACGCCGGCGTGGTAACCAGTGGTGTCACGCTGACGCCAGCGACCGGCGACCCCTGCGCGACCCCGCGCTCGGGCAAGGGCGAGGCACCCCTCAGGAAGGCTGAGCGAGGGGCCTCGCAGGGCGATGGCGTCGTCGTGGTGTCACGCTGCTCGATGCTCGAGGGTGCCGCTCGGTGTCGGTCCCGCACGGACGATTCGGTGACAATTGTGCGACCCAGAGGTGACAACCCACAACCTCAGCCACAGGCTGGGGATAACGCTCGACTGGCTCGACGCGCCCCTTGCGTCAGCTGGACGCGACTCCCGTGACGGCCCGGTAGATGCGCTCGAGGTCGTCGAGGTCGGCGAACTCGACGATGACCCGGCCCCGTCGTCCCTTGAGGTCCACCTTGACCCGCGTGTCCAGGTGCCGCTCCAAGAGGTGCTCGAGCTCGGAGATGCCCGCGTCGGGCATGGCTTGGTCCTTGGGCGCTGCCCCGTCCTCGCTGACGGTCGGCGCCGCCGCAGGGACTGCCACCATGCGCCGGACGAGCTCCTCGGTCGCCCGCACGCTCAGGCCGTCGGCCTCGACCTTTTCCGCCGTCGCCTCGAGGACCGAGTGGTCCGCGATCGCGAGCAGGGCCTTGGCGTGGCCGGCGGAGAGCCGCCCCTCGACCAGCGCACGCTGGACGGCGGGCGGCAGCTGGAGCAGCCGCAGGGTGTTGGTGACCGCCGTGCGGCTCCGGCTGACCCGCTCGGCGACCTGCTCGTGGGTCAGGTCGAACTCGTCGATCAGCTGCTGGTAGGCGGCGGCCTCCTCCAGGGCGTTGAGATCCGCTCGGTGCAGGTTCTCGATCAGGGCGATCTCGAGGCTGTGCATGTCCGAGGCGTGGTCCTGGACGATGGCGGGGACGACCTCGAGCCCCGCGCGCCTCGCCGAGCGCCACCGCCGCTCGCCGGCGATCAGCTCGAAGAGGTCGGGCGTGCCCGCGACCGCGCGGACGAGGATCGGCTGGAGCACCCCCACCTCGGTGATGGAGGCCGCCAGCTCGTCCAACGAGTCGTCGCCGAACTGGCTCCGGGGCTGGAACGGGTTGGGGCGGATCGCCTCGACGGGTATCTCGACGAGGCGCGCCCCGTCGAGGTCGTGCAGGCCGTCCGCCGTGTCGTGCGCCTCGCCGGGGATGAGGGCCGAAAGCCCCTTACCCAGCCCGCTTCTGCGCGCCATCGCTCACCTCCCTCGCCAGGGCCTTGTAGGCCCGGGCACCCTTCGACGCCGGGTCGAACGTCGTGATCGGCTGGCCGAACGACGGGGCCTCGGACAGGCGCACCGTCCTCGGGATGACGGTTCCCTGGGTCTGGGTAGGGAAGTGTCGGCGAACCTCGTTTGCCACGTCCTCGGAGAGGCGCGTGCGCGCGTCGTACATGGTGAGCACCACTGTCGTGATCTCCAGCTGCTCGTTCAGGTTCTTCTGGACCAGCTCGACGATGCGCTGGAGCTGGGTCAGCCCCTCGAGCGCGTAGAACTCGCACTGGACCGGCACGAGGATCTCCCTCGCCGCCGCGAAGGCGTTGATCGTGATCAGCCCCAGCGACGGCGGGCAGTCCACGAAGACGAAGTCGTAGTCGTCGATGACCGTGGAGAGGGCGCGCTGGAGCCGAAGCTCTCGGCTGAGCGCGCTGAAGAGCTCCTGCTCGACGCCTGCGAGGTCGAGGGTTGCCGGTGCGACGAAGAGGTTCTCGATCCCGACCGGCTCGATGCAGTCCACCATCGGGGTGTCGTTCAGCAGCACGTCGTACATGGAGTGCTGGAACCCCCGCGCGTCCACGCCGAGGCCCGTGGTCGC
>PLCI01000186.1:5355-10590 GCA_003135595.1 Acidimicrobiaceae bacterium
GAGGTCCTCTCCGTCGAGCTCGTCCCGGTCGTCCCCGCTCGGGGCCGTCTCGGTCACCGGAACCGAAGGGGAAGCCTGCGGTGCGTGCCTGGGGGCCGGGCGCGACGTAAGCCGGTCGCGCGCGGAGCCGACGGGGGGCTCATGGCCGCCCACGGACGGTGGCGGGGCTTCGGACCTCGCTGGGGGCATCCGCACCGGAGGGGGCGCCATTCGCTGAGGGTCCGTGCCTGGGCGGTCGCGGACGGCCCGCGTGCCGGTCGTGCCCGGACCCGCAGGATCGGGGTCGTAGCGGGGCCGTGCAGCAGCCGGCGTGGAGCCCTGGGGCGCTGGGGCCCCCTTGGGTGTCACCACTGGTCCTTCAGGCTTGACGACGACGTGCTCGGCGGTGGGCTCCCCCAGGTCACGGCTGCTCGCGCTGGGAGTGCCCGGACCGTCACCGACGACGAAACCAGCTCTCGCAGGCCTCGCGGAGCGGGTCCCCCTGCTCCTCCGCCAGAGCGCCATCAGGCGCTCGGGGTTCGAGAGGGGATCACGGGCGCCATTCAACCCTGTGGACCTGACCGAGTCAAGGCTTCGTGCTCGAGTTCCACGTGGCACCGCGCGCAGGGGTGCTCAGCCCTCGTCCCACGTGGAACGAAGGCGTCACCCTGGGCACAACGGTCGGTGCTCCGGCCCCAAATTCGCGAGAAATCTTGATTTCTTTGACAAACCACGTCCATGCGCGCGCCGGGCTCAGAAGAGGGGGCGCTTCGAGGGGATCCCGACCCGCCTCGGGAAGCGGCTCGGACAGGGTCCGGCCCGCTCGATCACCACGAGGTGGCGAGACGCCTTCGACGGCACCGCGGGGCCGAGCGCGAGCATCGCGAGCCCCTCGTCAGGCCACCGAGCCGCCGTCCTCTCGGCGTCAGGGGGCTCGGACACCATGAGCACGCCCCGTGGGGCCAGGAGGCGCGCGGCGCACTCTGCGACCACCGCAGGGGGGCCGAAGGACCGCGCGGTGACCAGCTCGAAGCTGGCTTCGAGCTCGCTGGTCCGAGCAAGGGTCTCCGCCCTGCCTGGGGCGACCGAAACCGTCGTGGCGAGGCCCAGCTCGAGGATCGCCGCTTCAAGGAACGAGCATCGCCGCGACGACGCCTCGAGGAGGACCGACTTCGTGCCTGGCCAGTGGAGGGCGAGGACCAGCCCGGGGACTCCGCCCCCGGCGCCGAGGTCACAGAAGGTGGCCGGGGGAGCCTCGCGACAGGAATCCCAGGCGTCGATGAACGCGGCGGCGTGGGCTCGATGCGCTGCAGGCTCGCCCGGACCGAGGTATCCGAGCTGCCGCGAGCGCTCGAGGATCGCCGACAGCTTGTCGGGCACCAGCGTCAGGCGGGGCTGATCACCACGAAGCGATCCGGGTCCTCGCCCTCCGAGCTGGTCGCCACACCCTCGATGGCCGTCGCGGCATCGTGCACGACCTTGCGGTCAGCCGGCGACATCGGCTCGAGCCGACGGTCCTCGCCCGTGGCGAGCACCTCGGCGGCGAGCGTCGCGGTGAACTCCGAGAGCGCCTTGGCACGACGCTCTCGATACCGGGCGACGTCGACCAGTATCCGGTCGGTGCGAGAGGGGCACTTGGCCTGCACCGCCGTGCGGGTGACCTCCTGGAGGGCCGCCAGGGTTGCCCCGCGGGGACCGACGAGTATGCCGAGTGTGGCAGGGTCCTCCGCGTCGACCGCCAGCTCCAAGGTCTCCTCGTCGAGGAGTCGCACCTCGACGGACGCCGGGAGCCCGAACGCCGACGTCAGCCCCTCGAGGAACGTCTTGCCGATCGCCCCTTGCTCTTCGAGCGTCATGCCCTCCGCCATCGCTGCATCCTCTCTCTGCGGCGGGTCCGCCGCGTCCCGTACGGCCACGTGTCCCGTGGCGACCTCTCGACTGTGCGACCCCCCGCCGCGGCGGCGCGACCTCGAGCGTGGCTGGCCCCCGTTGTCCCCTGCAGCGAGCCCGACCCGCTCGGCGCGCTCCGGTCGGTCGGCACGCGCTGGTCGATCTGCCCGAGGGGACCGCTCGGAGCGGTCGGTACGACTGCCCTCGTCCGGGCGGGTCGACCCGCCCCGGCCCGAGCGCCCTCGACGCGAGCGGCGCGGTCGCGCGCCCGTGGGGCGGATGCGTGCGCGCACGCGGGCCTCGCCCCGAACCCGGCCGAACAGGCCAGGTCGTGGCTCCTCGACGACAACGATCTCTGCGTCCGACTCCGTGACGCCGAGCTGGTCGAGGGCGCGTTGCGTTGCCTCCGCGACGGTCTTGGCGGTGATCTCGACCCATTCCATCGTCAGCGTGCCTTCCTCTTCTTCTTGTCCCTCGACCTCGGGTGCGAGGGAGGGGCCGATTTGGCTGCCGGTGCGGCCTTTGCCGCAGGCTTCGCAGGTGCTTTCGCGCCATTTTGCACGGCGGACTTGGTCGGTGTCACTTTACCGTCATCTTTGACATCACTCTTGACGTCATGTGCCTGGGACGCCTCGTCCCCGGCGGCGACGGCCGCGGGCAGGTCCCGCTCCTTGCCTTTCACGGGCTTGTTCGTGTCGAACCGGAAGATCAGGTCCTGGGTGAGGATCCTGATGAGCGACGAGAACACCATGTAGATCACGGCCGCCGCAGGCACGATGAAGTAGATGTACGCGAACAGGATGGGGGTGATCCGCTGGAACATGAGCATCTGGCTCGACATCTGCGACTTGTTCTGGTTCCGGCGGTTGAGCTGGCTCATCTGGAAGTACTGGACCGCCACGGCCACGACCACCAGCACGTAGAAGGGCACCGCCGCCCAGACCGAGGCGTGCGGGCTGAACGGCTTGAGCGCGAGGTTCCAGCCCCAGGAGAGCATGGCACCGGGCGGCCTCGCTGCGACGAGGTGCTGGAACATCGTGGACGACGACGGGATGTTCCTCGGGCACGACACGAGCCCGCTGAAGCTGGACGGAATCGGCGGGATCTTGGACCCGCACAGGGCTTTGCCGTGCACGGCCAGCACGGTGTTCGAGAGCCCTCTGATGACGCTGTACAGGATGAACAGGAACGGCGCCTGCAAAAGGCCGGTGATGCAGCCGGTGGCCGGGTTGACGCCCTCCTCTCGATACAGGCGCATCATCTCTTCGTTGAGCTCCTGGCGGTGCTCGGGGCCCTTGTACTTCTGCTGAAGTCGCTTCAGCTCGGGCTGGAGCTTCTGCATCGCGACCATCGACCTCGTCGACTTGACCGTGAGCGGCGTGAGCAGCGCCATGATGATGACGGTCAGGATCGCGATCGCCACGGCGTAGTTCGGGATGATCCCGTAGATGGTGGCCAGCATCCAGGCGACCGAGTAGAGGATCGGGTGGAACAGCTTGGCGATCGAGCTCGTGATGGCGTTCGAGACCCCGAAGGTGATCATCTGGCCGCCCTCATGCTCGTCGGCGGGACCTGGTCGACCCCGTGGGGCCCGAACGGCCGGCAGCGAGCCAGGCGAGCCAGCCCAAGGCGGGTCCCGCGAACGAGACCGTGCGTGGCGATCGCCTCGGCGGCGTAGGCCGAGCACGACGGCACGAACCGACAGGACGTCGGACGCCCCGCGCGGGCTGCCTGGTACAGCGCGATCGCGCGGAGGGCGAGCCGGACACCCGCGGTGCGGTGCGGTGTGGTCACGTGTCGTCCCTCCGGATGGCGCCTGCAGCCCTCATGCTGGTTCGCAGGCTGTGGGTAAGTGCGGTGAAGTCCATGTCGATCACGGTGCTGTCAGGTGAGATCAGGTACGCGCCGGGGCTCATCTCGTCGGCCACGAGGTCGACCGCCGCGCGGAGGCGCCGCCGGAGCCGGTTCCTCGCCACCGCGCCCCCCGCTCGCCGAGGGATCGCGTAGGCCACCCTGCAGGGTCCCTCGCCACTGTCGTCGGCAAGGTACCGCAGTCGAACCGGACCAGACGCGCCACGTCGCCCCGAGGCCCGAAGCGCGTCGAACGTGCGCCGCGAGCTGATCGGAGCCGTGCGTCGCGGCCCCACGATCAGGTGGCCAGGCGGTGCCGGCCCTTCAGCCGGCGTGCCTTCAGCACGGCGCGGCCTCCGCGGGTGGACATCCGGGCCCTGAAGCCGTGCGTCCTCGCCCGCTTTCGCTTGTTTGGCTGGTAGGTGCGCTTCACCTAGTTCGTTCCTTCCGTCGTGGCACCGGGCGCAAACGTGACTGTGGACGGCAACCCGGGCGCGAATGTGGGAGTCTACCGCCCGGCCGCTCGGTCGAAAAAATGACTGCGTGCCGTGGGGGATCGAACTCGTCGCGATGGCCCGCTCGATGTCGGCATGGCCCGACCCGAGCTCTCGGCACGTCGGTGTCCGTCGATCGGTGACCGCGCGACGTCCTCTCGTCACCGATTCGTCGCCCACCTGGGTGCTCCCCGCGCGCCGCAGACAGTCAGGTCGCCGATGCTTACGCACGGGCCTCGTCGCTTGTGCAGAACCCTCCCGAGGGGTGTAGGTTCTGGCCCCCCACCGCTCCCAGACGTCGGCTGGGGTTGTGGACAGGGTTGTTGATAATGGGGGCTCTGCCCTGTGGAGGACTACGTGGCCGACGTTGACGAACTCTGGGCGCAGTGTGCGGAATCACTGCGTGAACAGGTATCGGACAACGTCTGGTCGCTCACGCTCCGTGAGCTCCGTCCTGTGGATTTCTCTGGTGACAAATTGGTGCTCGAAGCACCGAACCCGCTGCAGCGCAATCGAGTCAACGACCGGTACCTGCAGCTCGTCCAGGACACCCTGGCGACCGTCGTGGGCCATCGCGTCGAGGTCGAGCTCGCTGTCGCGACGCCGAGCCCCGACGACGAGCTGCTCGACAAGCCGTCGCGGCCGCAGACCTCGGAGGCTGACCCCGGCGCGCCGCGCGAGAGCAACGAGAGCCACGCCGCGCGGCTGGACCCGCGGTTCACGTTCGACGCCTTCGTCTCGGCGAGCTCCAACCGGCTCCCCCTGGCCGCAGCCCAGACCGTTGCGGAGACCCCGGGAAAGGCTTACAACCCCCTGTTTATCTATGGCGCATCAGGACTCGGCAAGACCCACCTGCTCCACGCCATCGGCAACTACGTCCAGGACAACTACTCGAGGATGCGTGTCCTCTACGTCACGACCGAGCACTTCTTGAATGACTTCATCGACGCCATCCGCTCCAAGACGACGCTGGGCTTCAAGCGCCAGTACCGAGAGTGCGACGTGCTGCTGATCGACGACA
>PLCI01000012.1 GCA_003135595.1 Acidimicrobiaceae bacterium
CGTCACGTCGTCGCTGCTCGTCCAGGAGGACTTCTGCGTCCTCGAGCGCGACTTCGACGGGGCGTGGCGCCTGACCGCCGCCTGCGTCTGCTTCCCGAGCAGGTGGTCGCTCGTCGAGAAGCTCGGCCAGACGCTCGCCGCGATCCACGGACCCGTCCCCGGCTTCCAGGCCGAGCTGGCGGGTCCCGCAGGGACCTTCTTCGACCGCCTCAGCGCCGACCGGCCGGTGTGGCGCGCCAACTGGACGCTGCTCGACACCGACGAGCCGCACCTCCCGGAGGCGTCGGGACGACTGGATCGATGGTCCGGTCGTGAGCTCGGCAGCTCGCTGTGGTTCCGCGTGGAGCGCCAGACGCTGCGACGNNTTTTCGATCCGCACCTACGTGCGGCCGCTCGTCGACGTGATCGATGCCACGCCCGGGTTCGCCGAGGCGCTCCGTGGCACGATGCGGACGGTGCCCGCGGACGTCGCCGCGTACAAGGGGTGGGTGGGTCTGCTCGAGCCGCTCGATGCATGGCTCGGCGCCACGGCCCCCAACGACGGTGCCCCGACCGGGCCCTCACCGCAGCGGCGCGGCGCATCAGGACACTAGGGTCCGAGCCGACTCGAGGAGGGCTGATGCCAGACGTCGAGACCACGACGCGCGGACGGGTCCGCGTCGTCACGATCAACCGTCCCGAGCGACGCAACGCCGTCGACGGNNTCTGCGCCGGTGCGGACCTGAAGGGCGTGGCCGACGGCAGGGGCAACCGCGTCGAGACCGACGGCGACGGCCCGATGGGCCCGACGCGGCTCCGGCTCGGCAAGCCGGTGATCGCCGCCATCGAGGGCTTCGCGGTCGCCGGCGGCCTCGAGCTCGCCGCGTGGTGCGACCTGCGCGTCGCCGGCAAGCACGCGATCCTCGGCGTCTTCTGCCGGCGATTCGGCGTGCCGCTGGTGGACCTCGGCACCATCCGGCTGCCGAGGCTCATCGGCCAGTCGCACGCGCTGGACCTGATCCTCACGGGTCGCGGCGTCGACGCACGAGAGGCGCACTCGATGGGCCTCGTCAACCGCGTCGTGCCCGATGGCGAGGCGCTCGCCGAGTCCCTCGCGCTCGCCGAGTCCCTCGTGGCACTCCCCCAGCGATGCCTGCGACACGACCGACTCTCCGCGCTCGAGCAGTGGGACCTCAGCGAGCGCGACGCCGTCTTGAACGAGGTGGACCACGGCCTCGCGGTGATTCGCTCGGGCGAGACGCTCGCGGGTGCCGCGCGGTTCGCGTCGGGCATCGGGCGAGGCGGCACGCCGGCATAGACCGGCTCAGCGGGCGAGCACGCCCACCAGCTCGACGTGCTCGGTCATCTCGAACAGGTCGAGCGCTCGGAGCGACTCGAGGCGCCACCCTTCGTCGAGCAGCGCACGCAGATCCCTCGCGAAGGTGGCGGGGTCGCACGAGACCGACACGCATCGACGCACCCCCGACGCACACAGCGCGCGCAGTGCCCCGCGGTCGACGCCCCGACGGGGCGGATCGAAGACCGCGAGCGTGGCGTCGCGCGCCGCTCGCTCGACCGAGCGGCGATCGACGCGCGCGGCCTCGACGCGCGCCCAGGGATGCCCGCGGAGGTTGCGTCGTGCGTCGGCGATGGCCTCGCGCGACGCGTCGACACCCCACACCGAGCCGGTCGGCCCGACCACGCCCGCGATGGTCTTCGTGAAGAGCCCCGCCCCGCAGTACAGGTCACAGGCGCGATCGCCCGCGCTCAGCTCGAGGCCGTCGAGGACCGCGCGCGCCAGCACCTCGGGTCCGCGCTGGTGCACCTGCCAGAACACGCCCGGCGACACGTCGAAGTGATGGTCTGCGACCGTGGTCGACTGTCGCGGGGAGAGGCCTGGGTCGTCCATGACGACCACGCGACCGGTGCCACCCTGGGCGCCGCCACGTCGTCGTGCGGCAACGACGACGCTCGGCGGCTCGTCGGCGCCGAGGGCGACGACCTCGACCTCGGCGTCGCGTGGCCAGCTCGTTGTTGACCGTGACACTGCCTCGATGCGTGCCACCCCGAGCGCGCACGTGTCGACGGCGACGAGCTCGTGGCTCCGGTTCCGCCGCATCGAGAGCTGCCCGTCGCGGTCGGTCGCGTAGCGAACCCGCGTCCGCGTGCCGAGCCCGGCGCGCTCGGGCGCGAATCGCTCGACGTGGATCTCGAGCTCGACTCGGGCGATCGCGCGAAGTTGCTCTTCGACACGCAGCCGTTTCAGCACGAGCTGGGCGTCCGGTGCGACGTGCTGGTAGTCGCAGCCGCCGCACGCGCCGGGCCCCGCGTACGGGCAGGGCGCCGGGACCCGATCCGGCGAGCCGGACAGCACCTCGACCGCGTCAGCGCGGGCCCAGGTGGCGTGCGACTCGGTGATCACGGCACGCACCCGCTCTCCTGTGATGCCGTGCCGCACGAAGATGACGCGCCCCTCGTCGTCATGGGCGATGAAGCCGCCGCCCGCCGCCGGACCGCCAAGCTCGAGCTCGAGCTCGACTCGAGGAGCCCCGCCGTAGTCGTGATCCCCCTGCACGCGACTCAGCGCCGAGCGTCGTCGGGGGCTGCACCGTCGAGCAGCGCCTCGAAGCGGTCCCGGCTGAACGCGCAGGTGAACATCGACGCCGCGAAGAGCAGCTCGTCGAACGCAGCTAGCTCCTCGGTGGTCTCGAACATCGCTGCAGGCTCTCGCGACCTCGCGTCGGCGTCAAGCCTTCGCTCAGTCCTCGCCGAGCGGCAGCCAGCGGAACGTCCGGAAGCACAGCACGAGCCCGACGACGGACCACGCCGCCATGATCAGCGCCACCTGGCCCAGGTGGAACCCATGCCCGAGCTCTTGGCTGCCGAACTTGGCAGGGAGGAAGACCGAGCGCATGCCCTGGCACAGCCACCGCAGCGGGAAGACCGAGGCGATGGAGCGCATCCACGCCGGCTCGCTCGTGACGACGAAGAAGACCCCCGAGGTGAACTGCAAGAACAGCACGAGCGGCGTCGCGATCGCCGCGGCGGCTTGGCCGGTCTTGGCGAGCGACGAGAACGCGATGCCAAGCGAGGTGAACGTGATGAGCGCGAGTGCGCTGAGCCAGAGGAACGTGATGATCGCCGTCGCTGAGGTCGGGATCGTCACGTGGAAGGCGATCGCGCCCAGGCCCAGCATCAAGACGACCTGGACCACGTAGATGACGATGACCTCCATGATCTTGCCTGCGAAGTACGACGAGCGCGGCATTGGCGTGCCGTAGAGGCGCTTCAGCGTCCCGTTGCTGCGCTCCTCGGGGATCCCGATCGACAGTCCCTGGAACCCGCCGTAGACGAGGCCCGACGCGACCATCCCTGCCGTGAGGTACTGGGCGAACGAGACGTACTTGAGGCTCTC
>PLCI01000118.1 GCA_003135595.1 Acidimicrobiaceae bacterium
GCACCTGGCGGTCTAACGTCGCGCCAAGGGGGACAACGTGACCGGTGGTAGCGCGCAGCTGGAGGATGGACGCACGCTCGAGTACGTGCGCGCGGGCGAGCCCGAATGGCCCGTGGTCGTCATCCACCACGGGACGCCGGGCTCGGCGCTCGTGCCGCCCGACCTCGCGACGGCCGCATCGGAGCGGCGCCTGCAGCTCGTCGGCTACAGCCGAGCAGGCTACGCAGGGTCGTCACGCCACGAAGCACGTGACATCGCCGCGGTCGCCGCCGACATCGGGGCGTTGCTCGACACCCTGGACATCGTCAGGTTCGCGACCATCGGATGGTCCGGCGGGGGCCCCCACGCGCTCGCGTGCGCGTCGCGAATGCCCGCTCGGTGCGCGGCTGCCCTCTCCGTCGCCGGGGTCGCGCCCTATCTCCCCGACGAGTTCGACTGGATGGAGGGCATGTCGTCGGACAACCAGGCCGAGTTCGCCCAGACGCTCGAGGGCGGCTCGGCGCTCGACGAGTCGCTCGCCGTGTTTCGAGAGGTCATCCTCGCGCTGGGACCCCAGGAGATCGGGTCCATCAAGGACGTGTTTGGCGACCTCGTCAGTGATGCCGACGTCGAGGCAGCCACGCCGCAGATCACGGCATTCCTCCTCGGGAACATCGCCACCGGCCTCGCGAATGGAACCGGCGGCTGGCACGACGACGACCAGGCGTTCGTGCGCCCGTGGGGCTTCGACGTCGATGCCATGGAGGTGCCCGTTGGCATCTGGTTCGGCGACGCCGACCGCATGGTGCCGGCGCGGCACGGCGAGTGGCTCGGGAGCCACATGCCGGGAGCACGGGTGCGCCGCTTCCCTGCCGACGGCCACCTCTCGCTGATGCTGAGCCGCAGCGGGGAGCTGCTCGACGAGATACTCGACCTCGCGGGTGGCAAGTGGTGAGGATCGGCAACCTCTACGGTCCCGACGCCACGTTTCTCGGCGTCCCTGCAGCCGACCTGGACGACGAGGCGAGCTGGTCCCACGCCCAAGCCGTCATCGTCGGCGCTCCGTTTGACGGGGGGACCTCGCATCGAGCGGGCTGCAGGTTCGGGCCGCTCGCGATTCGCACGACCGACTACCTGCCGCATGACGGCTCGCGGCCGCACCTAGCCCTCGGCGTCGATCCCCTGCAGGAGCTCGGCGTCGTCGACGTGGGCGACATGGAGATGCCGCCCGGTGACACGGAGCGCTCCCTGGCCGCACTGGAGCGAGCGGTCGCGACGCTCGCCGGTGCGGGAAAGGTCCCGGTCATCTTGGGCGGCGACCACACGATCGCGCTTCCCGACGTGACGGGCATCGCTCGCCACGTCGGCTTCGGCAACGTGAGCGTCATTCACTTCGACGCGCACGCCGACACTGCGGACATGCAGATGGGTCTCCTCTATGGCCACGGCACGCCGATGCGCAGACTCATCGAGTCGGGCGCGTGCCGAGGCGACCGCTTCTTGCAGATCGGGCTTCGCGGCTACTGGCCTGAGCCCGAGACGCTGTCGTGGATGGCCGAGCAGGCGATGCGCAGCTTCGAGATGACCGAGGTCATGCGGCGTGGACTCGACGATGTGCTCGATGAGGCAATGCAGATCGCGACGGACGGCTGCGACGCCGTCTTCCTGTCGATCGACGTCGACGTCGTCGACCCCGGGTCCGCCCCGGGCACAGGGACTCCCGAGCCCGGCGGCCTCTCGGCGCGCCAGCTGCTCGACGCGGTGCGCCGCCTCTCGATGGAAGCACCGATCGCGGGGCTCGACGTCGTCGAGGTGTCGCCCCCCTATGACCACGCGGAGATCACGGCGTACCTCGCGAACCGTGTCGTGCTCGAGTGCCTGGCGGGCATCGCATGGCGACGACGCGCAGAGCTCGGCATGCCGCGACGCTCGCCCGACGCGCCGCTCCTCGAGGGACGCTGACTCACCGCATCGAGTCGAGCACCTCGGCCACGATCGCCAAGCTCGTGTCGGGGTGCAGGAACGCGAACCTCGCGACGGTCTCGCCCTCCCACTTTGACGGGGTGACCATCGCGACTTGGTCATTGAGCAGGCGACGGGACCAAGTGAAGTAGTCGCTGGAAGCCCAGCCGATGCGCCGGAACAGCACGATCGACAGCGTCGGGTCGCGGCACAGCTCGACGTGGTCGGCCGCCCTGATGAGGGCTGCCGCCTCCTCAGCGATCGACACAGCCCGGTCGATCGCCTCGGCGTACAGCCTTGTGCCGTGGACCGCGAGCGAGTACCACATGGACATGCCCCTCGCACGCCGCGAGAGGTGCACGGCGTAGTCGGACGGGTTCCACTCGACCTCGCCGTCGTTGTCGGGCACATGCAGCACGTCGAGGTAGCTCGCGTGCTGGGTGTGGGTCACGCGCGCCAGCCGGGGCTCGCGATAGACGAGCGCGCAGCAGTCGAGCGGCGCGAACAGCCACTTGTGCGGATCGACGATGAACGAATCGACGTGGCGCAGCCCCGCGAAGAGGTGCCGCCGTGTCGTGCCAAGCATCGCGGCGCCCCCGTAGGCCGCGTCGACGTGGTACCACATCCCACGGTCTTTGGTGAGCTGCCCGATCCCCTCCAGCTCGTCGACGATGCCGGCGTTCGTCGTGCCTGCCGTGGCGACGACCGCCACGATCGACGCGGGGTCGTCGTCGGCGTCGAGGGCCGCGCGCAGCGCGTCAGCGGTCATCACGTGGTCCCTCGACGCGACGACCAGCGGATCCATCCCGAGCAGGTGCAGCGCAGAGCCGACCGAGGAGTGTGCCTCCTGGCTGATCGCCACTCGCAGGTGGCGAGGGTCTGCGGCCGGATGGTTGCGCCGTCCGTCGTCGCGAGCAACCGCGAGCGCGGAGAGGTTCCCCAAGGAGCCCCCCGAGACGAACGTGCCACCGGAGGTGGGCGGCATGCCGGCGCGCTCAGCGAGGAACGCGAGGAGCTGGTTCTCGGCCACGACGATGCCGGCGGACTCGAGGAAGCTCGTGCCGTTGAGCGACGAGCACGAGACCACCATGTCGAAGAGCAGCGACGCCTTCGTCGGCGCGTTGGGGATGAACGCGAGGAATCGAGGACTGTCAATTGAGACGACGGCGGTCGCGAGCTGCGTCGCGAACAGCTCCAGCACCTTGACCGGGTCGTTGCCGTTCTCGCTGATGATGCCCTCGATCTGCGACGCGGGATCGTCTCGTATGCCGCCGTAGTCGAGCGGGACGGGGTCCAGCGAGAGCCGGGTCCGGCAGTACTCGAAGATGGTCTCGCCCATCCCCGGGTCGTACGTGAACATCGGGTGGCCCATTGCACTCCTTGTCGCTGAACACTCGGAACCGGCGCGGGGCCGATCAGTACGCTCGCATCGTGGATATCACGTCGGAATCCGTCGAGCGGGGGATCCGCGAGCGTGCGGCGTCCATCGTAGGCAGCCGGGGCGAGATACCGCTCGCACTGTGGACGCCTGAGGATGCCGCTCCCACGGGCATCGTGCTGGTCGGCCACGGGGCGAGCGGCGACAAGCGTCAGGACTACGTCGTCGGGCTCGCACGGCGACTCGTGCGTACCTCCCGGGTCGCGGTCGGATCGATCGACGGGCCTGTCCACGGTGAGCGGCGCACGTCCACGGGCGTCGATCCGGCGCTGATCCTGCTCGAGTTCGCGCAGGCCTGGTCGCTCGACTCGACCCTGACCGACGGGATGCTCGCGGACTGGACGACGACGCTCGACGAGCTGCAGCAGCTCGACGGGTTCGGCGGCATCCCCGTTGGCTACTGGGGCATCTCGATGGGCACCCTGCTCGGGCTGCCGTTCGTTGCGTCGGACAAGCGGATCGAGGCGTGCGTGCTGGGGCTTGCCGGGCTCACCGGTCCGACGGCGGCGAGGCTGGCCGACGACGCGCCGAAGGTGGCCGTGCCGACCTTGTTCCTCCTGCAGCTGGGTGACGAACTCTTCAGCACCGACTCGTCCCTCGCGCTGTTCGACGCGCTCGGGTGCCCAACGAAGCGCCTCTTCGCGGCGCCCGGTCGTCATCGTGACGTGCCCGCGGACGCCTTCCAGCTCTCGATCGACTTCCTGGCCACGCACCTCACCGCCTCTCGTGAGGGCATGCCTCGATGACCCTGCAGCACGAGCCCGTCGACGACTCGATCCTGGACGAGCAGCTCGAGTACTACCGAGCGAGGGCGCCGCAGTACGACGACTGGTTCCAGCGTCGCGGAAGGTTCGACCGGGGCGACGAGGCGACGGCGGTGTGGCAGCACGAGATCGACCTGGTCCGGTCGTGGCTCGCGACGCTCGAGCTCGCCGGTAGGGACGTGCTCGAGCTGGCCGCTGGCACAGGGATCTGGACGGCCGAGCTGTTGGCGCAAGGCGCGTCCGTGACCGCGATCGATGCGGCACCCGAGATGCTCGACCGGTTGCGCCGACGAGTGGGCGCACGCCCGATCACGACCATCGAGGCCGATCTCTTCGCCTGGCGCCCTCCTCGCCAGTTCGATGCCGTCGTGTCGTGCTTCTTCATGAGTCATGTCCCAGACCAACGCTTTGACGGCTTCCTCGACCTGCTCTCCTCGACGGTCCGATCCGGCGGGCGTGTGTTCCTTCTCGACTCATCGCGCAACGAGCTCTCGACGGCCATCGATCACACGCTCCCCTCCGATCGCGATCAGACCATGCGGCGCCGGCTCGACGACGGCCGATCCTTCCGGATCGTGAAGCGATTCCGTTCTGATGAAGAGCTGGCCGCTGCCTGCGCGCGCCATGGCTTGGTCGTCGACGTACGGCGCTCGCCAAACTTCTTCCAAGTGGTCACGGGCACTCGGGCCTAAGCGCATGCCGCCGTTCGTCTGGCGACCCCAGGCGATTCACGTCGCCGGCCCGACCGCGCTCAACCAGGGGCGCGTCGCCGCAGAGAACATGCCGGATCAGGCATCGCGTACGGATAGATCCCCCACTTCGGCACTGGCCAGGACGCCTTGGCATGGAGTGCAGCGTGCTCGCCACCGAGTGGGAGACAAAGAAGAGCGTGCGGTGATCGTCGTCCGGCTCGACCATGGCAAGGTTGCGCCCGGAATAAGGGTCAGTATTTGGAGTGTGGCCGAAACAGGAGGCTGGACCCGTCGCGTCGAGGCGCTGGATCGACCGGCGACGACTCTTCGATCCGACCGACGATCTCGACGATGGCGTGCGCGAGTGACCCCTGCGTCACCACGATGACGGCGCCCGACAAGCCAGCCCAGGGCTGGCGCCGACATGGATGAGCAACTGTCGCGGGGCGGATCGGCATTCGGAGGCCCCGGGATGGCGCCGAAGTGGGCGCGGAGCGCCAAGGACGGCGTGGGCACTGCGACCTCCGCGTCGAGCCGCATCTGGTTCACGGCGTGGAACGGCATCCTGACGGAGGCCTACTACCCGAGCGTCGACCGTCCTCAGATTCGAGACCTGGAGTATCTCGTCACGGACGGTCACAGCTTCTTCCATGAAGAGAAGCGGGACTTTTCAACCACGACGGCGCGCCTTGAGTCTCATGTGCTCGGGTACCGGATCACCAATACAGCGCCAGACGGTCGCTACGTCATCGCCAAGGACGTCATCACGGATCCCCACCTGCCGTGCATCCTCCAGCACACGACGCTGCAAGGGGGGACCCCCGCGTCGCTGCCGGAGATCAAGGTCTATGTCCTGTGCGCACCCCATTTGGAGGGTGGGGGCTGGCACAACGATGCGCGGATTGTCGAGGTTGGTGGACGCCGGATCCTGACAGCGAGCAAGGGCCGGACGTGGCTCGCCCTGGCTGCGGACGTGCCATTCTCCCGCCTCTCATGCGGCTACGTGGGATCGAGCGACGGATGGACCGACCTTTCCGACAACTACCTGATGGACTGGCAGTTCGATCGCGCTCTGGACGGCAACGTCGCGCTCATCGGCGAGATCGACCTCAGCGCGGGGCCAGCGTTCACGATGTGCCTCGCCTTTGGCGGGAGCCTCAGCAATGCCGTGAACCATCTCTTCCAGTCGCTGGCCGCACCGTTCGCCGATCACTTGGATCGGTTCGCCGAGCAGTGGCGCCACGTGGGCGAAGAGCTGCTGCCACTCGAGGACTCGTCCGCGGACGACGGGGAGCTCTACCACGGCAGCAACAGCGTGCTGCTGGCGCACGAGGACAAGAACTACCCAGGGGCCTTCATCGCCTCGCTGTCGATCCCGTGGGGGGAGGCGAAGGGGGACGATGACCAGGGCGGCTACCACCTCGTCTGGACGCGGGACTTGGTCCATGTCGCCACGAGCCTGCTCGCGGCGGGGGATCGAGACACCTCGCTTCGGAGCTGCATCTACCTCGCCGTCAACCAGCAGCCCGATGGAGGCTTCCCCCAGAACTCCTGGATCGATGGTGCCCCGTACTGGAGCTGCATCCAGCTCGACGAGGTCGCACTTCCGATCCTGCTCGCGTGTCGGCTTCACAAGGCTGGCGCACTCCTCGGCTTCGATTCGTATCCCACCGTGCTGACGGCCGCGGCGTATCTGGTCCGCCATGGCCCGGTGACCGAGCAGGAGCGCTGGGAGGAGGCATCGGGCTACTCGCCCTCGACGCTTGCCGTCTGCATCGCGGCGCTCGTGAGTGCCGCCACGTTTGCTCGGGAGCGCGGCGACGAGGACATCGCAGCTTTCCTCGAGACCCACGCCGACTTCCTCGAGTGCCATGTCGAAGGCTGGACCGTGACGACCGAAGGGACGCTGCATCCGCACGTCGCTCGGCACTACGTCAGGATCAATCCGAAGGACATCGACGACCCAACGCCTGACGACAGCCCCAATCGCACGGAGCTGCGCCTCGCCAACCGCCCACCTGGCGCTCAAGTGTCGTATCCCGCCAGCCAGATCGTCGACGCAGGCTTCCTGGAACTCGTGCGCTACGGGGTGCGAAGCCCCGATGACGCCATCGTCGTCGACTCCCTCGAGGTGGTGGACCGGGTGCTTAAGGTCGAGACACCGTTCGGTCCGTGCTGGCGGCGGTACAACCACGATGGATACGGGCAGCGAGACGACGGCGGACCCTTCGAAGGATGGGGCAAGGGACGAGCATGGCCGCTGCTCACTGGAGAGCGTGGGCACTACGAGCTCGCGGCGGGCCGGGACCCAACCCCGTACATCGCGGCGATGGAGCGCTTCGCATCGAGTGGCGGGCTCCTTCCTGAGCAGGTGTGGGACGAAGAGAGCCGACCTGAGATCTTCATGTGGCTCGGACATCCAACAGGCTCGGCGATGCCACTCATGTGGGCCCACGCCGAGTACCTGAAGCTCTTGCGCTCAACGTCCGACGGCGAAGTCTTCGACGCGATAAGCGAGGTCGCTGCGCGATACCAGGGACCTCGCCGTGTCAGTCGATCCATTGAGGTGTGGAAGCCGTCGCGACTCGTTGAGAGCGTCAAGCGTGGGCAGATCCTGCGAGTCCAGGCGCCAGACGCCTTCCAGCTCCGGTGGACCTGTGACGAGTGGCAGACAACCCAAGAGTCGGCCTCCCACTTGATACTCGGAATCTCCTACGTCGATCTTGCCGTTCCCCCGCACCAGGTGGGACCGCTCCGCTTCGTCTTTGCCTCGGCGCAGGACGCACACCTCGTCGGCCGCGAGTATGCGGTGCGTGTCTAGTGGCCGACGTGCCGTCCCCGCACCATTTCGCTGGCGTTGGGTCGTGCCTCGATGGTGGAGACGCTGACCAGGCTGCTCGTGGTCCTGACTATTCGGGGTGTTCCACGAAGTGAGGTCCAACATCGGGTCGTCAGCAGGCGACCGATAGGGGCGTTCGGATCTTGTACAGCCAGACTGGAGCTCCTCCAACCACGACTCGTTGTGGGGTCGATGGCGTCCAGGCGACGTATTGCGCAGAGGGGTGCATCGTCGCGAGGTAGTCGTACCTGCCGTCGACAAGCAGCTGGCGCCACGAGCGACACGACGCCGCTGGCCACCTCCATGCGCCGTGCGCACTCAGCGTACCAAGCACCTGCACGTAGTTCGAGAAGTCGCGTCCGTACAGCGGATACTGAGTTGTGATGTCCACCGTCGCGATCCGGGCATGCGTCACCGGCTGGTTCCTCCATGCATCGTCCTCGTATTTCTGCGCGAACCCAAATGCACCGATGCAGGCGACCACCGCAACGATCCCGACCGCGGCCCCGCTCCGAATTGCAGCGGCATGCCAGTCGCGAGATCCCAGGACTCGACCAGCCACGATTGCCGCCACGGCGGCCGCGAGCGCGAGCCAGCCATCGCGCATACCGGAGGTCGTCGCCGTCCGGAACTGGATCTGGACGTTCCACATTGCGAGCAGCGCAAGGACGGAGGAGGCGACCAGCACGCCGGTGCGCTCCCACCTGGCGGCCACTATCGGGAACGCGATGAATCCGACAGCCAACCCGAAGACGCCATAGCGCAGCGTGGTGCTAAAGGCGGCGTTCGACGCCACCTGCGGGCTCAACAAGTAGCCACCCATGCAGGCCAGCCCCAGCGCTCCAACCGCGCGCCTCGCTCGATTGCCTCCCATGACCGTCGCTGCGACGCACGCCACGATCGGTATCGCAACCATGAAGGGCCACGCGGTCCCGAATCGAAGTGGGAATGCCGGGAAGAAGTACTGGTCCCGAAAGACCGAGTTGCCCAGACGGGCGATCGGGATCATCGATGCCGTCCTTGGAAGAGGGCTGCCCGACCAATAGAGGTTCCTCAGGTACCAGTAGCTGCCGGTGAGAACCACCGCGACCGTGAACCCCCCGGCGCACCGCCGACGCACGCTTCTCTCGGCGCAGATGCCGACAACGGCGATCAGCACCAGCGCAGGCAGGATGTTCGTGAGCTTCGCGGACACCGCGATCCCTGCAGCCGCGCCGCCGATCCACGCGCGAGCCAGCCAGTCTCTCGAAGCAACGGCATCATCGCCGGGTCGCTGCACGAGGATCCCCACCACGCACAAGAGGAGCGCCGCACCGATCATGTCGTTCTCAGCACTGCCTGCCGAGGGAAAGACGACGACGGGTGAGGAGAAGACCACCGCAGCTCCCGCCACGGCCTCGATCGCAAGCCCGAAGGGGCGACCGATGCACCAGGCGGCCAGCATCGCGAGCGCCAGCCAACCGATGTTCAGCAGCGGCGAGAAGCCGTCGCTGCCGAAGTAGGTCATGAACAACGCGTGGAACATCTCCGACGTCGCCGGGTACCACGACACAAGTCCCACCCGGTCGATGTAGTGAATGTGCCAGGTGGACGCGTCCTGCACGAACCGTGCCGCGATCGGCATGTGATACCAGTTCGTATCCGTTTGCTGCATTCCATTCCGCAGCACTCCAGACAGCAGGACTCCCCAGGTGCCGGCAAGCGCCCCACTGCCACGCAGAGGAGCCCGACGCGAATCCAGGGGGGAGAATGGGGAGCGGGAACGGAGGTGCGAGCTGAGGTCGAGCTCAGCTCATCAGCCCTGCGGAGCGCAAGAGCGAGGCTTCCGCCGCAGACGCCAAGTGCGATCGTGAGCGGGAGTCGCGCGAACAGGCCGATGGTTCCCATGAACTCCGCCACCAACACGATCTCGGTGAGGCAGATGACGATGTCGCAGACCCACGCCTCCGGTCCGCCCCACTGGGGCACGAGCCTGCGGCGGGCGGCCCTGGCGCCCAGCGCGAGTGGCACGAGCGCGACCATCGCGAACAGCAGTCCCGTGACGTCCTGACCGAGCACCGTCGTTCCTCCTCACGAACAGCGCGCTGGTGCGCGGCCGGCTGGCACAGGATCGTAGGGTGTTTCCCCTGATGGAGGGATGACAGAGCGGCCGAATGTACCGGTCTTGAAAACCGGCGTGGGGCGACCCACCGTGGGTTCAAATCCCACTCCCTCCGCTCCGTAGCCGTGTCTCGCGTGAGGTGCCCATGCCGACGCCCTGCGCCGGACCAGTTGCGCTTCGAATGGAGCTGCACGTGCGTCCGGTGCATCAAGTCCCGAGTCGCGTCATTTGTTGTCCTGCCGCCGAGGGCGTGAACGGGCATTCACGTATATTCAGCAGGTGCTTCGTCACTCGAATCCCGTGACGCGGGCTGCCCAACGCTGCGCGCTCCGCGCGAGGTCAGTGCTCCCGAGTGGCGCGGCATGACGAGAGGCCGCACCCGACCCTGGCGCGCTCGACCGACAAGCCGCCTCGTGCTGGCAGTCGCAGTCGTCGGCATGGTCACGACGATCGCGTCAGCCGGCACCGCGTCGGCGCAACCGCTCGCCACGGGCTCGACGCCGGCGCTCACGGCGACCGCGGGGGCTGTCGACGTCGCCGCACCGCTTGCAGGCACGAGGGTCGTCGAGATCCCGGTGACGCTGAGCGCGCCAGCGGCCACAAAGTTGACGCTTCGATACCACGTGATCGCGGGGACCGCACTCGCGGGCCGGGACTTCGCAGCGAAGACGGGGCTGCTCACCTTCTACCGGCATGCGGTGTCCGAATCGATCCCGGTGAGCGTGCTGCCCGACAGCACGATCCCGACCTCGAGCTGCTGGTACCAGGCCGCGACAGCGTGCCGCACCTTCAGCGTCGCGCTCAGCGTCGTCTCTGGCGGCGTCAAGGTCGCGAGTGCGCCCAGCCACGACGCGATCCTGTGGAACCCGCCGAGCGGGCAGGGCGTGAGCGTGGGCGACGCGCTGGTCAGCGAGGGGACCTCGGGAGGCAACCGAGTCGTGCGTGTGCCCGTCACCCTGTCAGAGCCGGCGAGCAAGTCGATGTCCGTGTCGTACCAGCTGGTCGCCGACTCGGCCCTCGCCACGGCCAGCTTTGTCGCTGCCC
>PLCI01000175.1 GCA_003135595.1 Acidimicrobiaceae bacterium
ACAGCGCGACGAGGCGACCGGCGGTCGCGAGCACGTCGCGGTCCGAGCGCAGCATGCCGAGGCGCGCGAGGGCGACGGCGGCCTGCGAGGTGCCCGAGGGCACGGCGCCGTCGAGCACGTCGTGCGCGCGCACGAGGAGCCCGCGGGCTTCGCGGTGCGACTGGAAGAGCCCGCCGCCTCGATCGGGGTCCGCGGCGGTCGGCACCTCGCCGTCCCAGTAGCCGGCGAGGAGGTCGCGCGCCACGCTGGCGGCGTCGTCGAGGTGGGACGCGTCGCCGTCGAGCTCGAAGAGCGCGGTGTGCGCGTCGAGGAGCCAGGCGACATCCGCGCTCGTCGCATAGGGGGCGCTCGGCCCGCTGCGCCGCAGCCAGGTGTCGCCGTCGCGGTGCGTGGCACCGAGCGCGGCGACGAGCGACGCGGCGGCGGCGCCGTAGCGAGGCTCGTCGAGCCGCCAGGCAGCCTCGGCGAGCACCGACGCGAGCATCGCGTTGGACTCGAGGAGCACCTTGTCGTCGATCGCCGGCTGCGGTCCCGTCGCCCTCGCTGCCCGGAGCGCGGCACGCACGGCGTCGTCGTCGCGCGTGCCGGCAAGGTCGGCGCCCGCGGCGAGTCGCGGCACGCACGCGCCGTCCAGCGGACCGCGGTCCGAGAGCCCGTAGCGCTCGATGGTCGCGTCAGCCAAGTGGCCCAGCGCGGCCGCGTCCAGCACCCGGCGAACCTCGCTCGCGCGCAGCACGACGTGCGCTCCTTCGACGCCGTCCGCGTCGGCGTCGATCGCCGAGGCGTAGCCACCGTCGATGCGCATCTCGTCGAGCACGAAGTCGAGCGTCCNNTCGGTCAGCATCTTCTCGAAGTGCGGGACGTCCCAGTGCGCGTCGACGCTGTAGCGCGCGAAGCCGCCCGCCACGTGGTCGAAGAGGCCCCCGCGCGCCATGGCGTCGAGGGTGTCGACGGCCATGTCCCTCGCGTCGGCGCGCGCGGCAACGGACCATGCAGCGACGCAGGCCTCGACCCAGGTCGGGTGCGGGAACTTTGGCGCAGCCGAGAAGCCCGCCCCGTGAGGCTCGAACCTCGCGGCGAGCGAGTCAACCAGCTGGGCCAGCCGGGCACGCGCCCCCGGCGGAGGCCCCGCGGACACGAGCGACCCGACGAAGGTCGCCTCCACACGCACGGCGTCGGCGAGCCGGTCGGCCTGGGCCAGCACCTCGTCGCGCTGGTTCGACCACACGTCGGCGACCGACGAGAGGACCTGGCCGAACGATGGCTGGCCGTGTCGTGCGACCGGCGGGAAGTAGGTGCCCGCGAAGAACGGGCGGCCGTCAGGGGCAAGGAAGACGGTCATCGGCCAGCCGCCGTGACCGGTCATCGCCTGGGTCGCGGCCATGTACTGCGAGTCGACGTCCGGGCGCTCCTCGCGATCGACCTTGACGGGAACCGTCAACTCGTTGACGAGCGCGGCGATCGCCTCGTCCTCGAAGCTCTCGTGGGCCATCACGTGGCACCAGTGGCACGCCGCGTAGCCGATCGACAGCAGGATCGGCACGTCGCGGCGCCGTGCCTCGCTGAACGCCTCGTCGCCGAACTGCCACCAGTCGACTGGATTCTCGGCGTGCTGGCGCAGATAGAGGCTGCTCGCACCAGCCAGGCGGTTCACGTGTGGATGCTAGGGGTGCGTCCGCACTGGCCGAGGAGGTCAGCCCTGCGGGTGCGACGTCAACGCGCGCAGCACGCAGAACTCGTTGCCCTCAGGGTCAGCGAGCACGACCCAGGTGGCCTCGCCCTGGCCTATGTCGACTCGCTGCGCACCGAGCCCGATGAGCCGCGAGACCTCGGCGGCCTGGTCGTCGGGGCGGAAGTCGAGATGGAGTCGATTCTTCACCGAGCGAAGATCGTCGACCTTCAAGATGAGCAGGTCGGGCAGCGGCCTTCCCGCGCCGGTGCTGTCCGGCGAGCGAAGCAGGACGCCGTCGTCGTCTTCGTCGACTCGCTTCCAGGCAAGCGCGGCCTCCCAGAAGCTCGCGAGCCCCGCGGGATCCGGACTGTCGATGCAGATGGCCTCGAAGCGGAGCACGGTCGGGAGACTACGTCGGCTACGAGCGACGCCGCGGGCGTCACCAGGTAGGTTCCGCCCGATGCAGATCGACGTCGGCGGGCGCACGGCGCTCGTCACGGGCGGGAGTCGTGGGATCGGACTTGGCATCGCCCGGGCATTCTGCGAGGCGGGCGGCAACGTGATGCTCGTGTCGCGCAGCGCCGAGAACCTGACCGGGGCAGCCGCGTCGCTCGCCGGGCTCCCCGGCGCCGTCGACTGGACTGTCGCGCACGTCGGTCGGCCCGCACAGGCAGACGCTGCGGTCGCGGCCACCATCGAGCGATTCGGCTCGCTCGACGTGCTCGTTAACAACGCGGCGACGAATCCCTACATGGGGCCGCTGCTCGAGATCGACGACGCGCGGCTGCAGAAGACCTTCGAGATCAACCAGGCAAGCGTGGTGACCTGGTCGAGGGCCGCCTGGTCCCAGTGGCTCTCGGCACACGGGGGCGCGATCCTCAACATCGCGTCGATCGGAGGACTCGGCCCCGAGCCGATGATCGGTTGGTACAACGTGACGAAGGCGGCGGTCGTGCACCTGACGCGACAGCTCGCCTTCGAGCTCGCACCGACGGTCCGTGTCAACGGCATCGCGCCCGGGCTCGTGCGTACCGAGCTCGCGCGCGGGCTCTGGGAGCACAACGAGGAGCGCATCGCGCGGCACATCCCGCTGCGCCGCATCGGCGAGGTCGACGACATCGCGCCGCTCGCGCTGCTCCTCATGTCCGACGCCGGCTCGTGGATCACTGGCCAGACGATCGTGATCGACGGCGGCACGATGACACAGCCGTCAGGTGGCGTCGGCTGACTGGTCGAGCAGCCGCCGCGCGACCTTTCCCGACGCGGCCCTCGGCAGGTCGCTGACCACGACGAGCTCCTTCGGCGCGAACCACGGCGGGAGGGAGGCGGCCACGTGCTCGCGCAGCTCGTCGAGCGACGGCGCGGCGCCCCGGGGCACGACCCACGCAACCACGCGCTCGCCCCAGACGGGATCGCTCCTCTTCCACACCGCGACCGCTGCGACGCGCGGGTGCGTGGCGATCGCCGCCTCGGCCTCGGCGGGCCACACCTTCTCGCCACCTGTCGTGATCATCTCGGCGAGCCGCCCGTGCACGCGCACGATCCCGCCTTCGACGGTGCCGCCGTCGCCCGTCGCCAGCCAGCCTCGGGTCCCGTCGGGGCCGACGTCGTCGATGGCGCCGCCGTCGCGGTAGGCGCGCGCGAGCATCGCGCCCTTCACGTAGAGCTCGCCGTCGTGCGCCGCGACGGCGACGCCCTCGAGCGGCACGCCGTCGTAGACGATGCCCGAGCCCGTCTCGGTCATCCCCCAGGTCGCGACCACGTTGGCGGGCACGTCCCTCGGTGGCGCGGCGCCGCCGAGCAGGATCCGTCGGAACGCCACGGGCGCATCGAGTCGGCTGAGTGCGGTCGCGACAAGCGACGTGAGCGTCGCGCCCGCGCGCGCTGACGCAGCGACCCGGGCGGCGTCGAAGCCTGCGTGGATCTCGAGGGGCGTGCCAGTGAGCAGCGCACGGGTGACGACCGCGAGGCCGCCGATGTGCGCGCAGGGCAAGCAGCACAGCCAGCGATCGTCGGCAGTCGAGACCGCGAGGCGCGATGAGGTCGACGTCGCGCTCGCGACGACGGCGTCGTGGGTGAGCACGACTGCGCGAGGGCTCGACGCCGAGCCGGAGGTGAGGACGACCAGCGCGTCGCCGGGCTCCGNNCTGGCACCGAGCCGCTGGTCGAGCACGCACGCGGCGTCGCCGCGCTCCCAGACGTCCTCGAGGAGCTGGGGAAGGAGCGGTCCCTGGGCGACGTCGATGGCCACGAGCTCGGGCACCGGCTTACCCTACGATCGTCAAGCGGGCGCTCGGCCATGATGGCGCGATGGCGACGGTGCGGCACCACGTGATCATCGACGTGCCCGCCACCGAGGCGTGGGGGCTGCTCGGGTGCGCCTCGCGGCTGGGCGAGTGGTTCCCTGGTGTCGTCGCGTGCGACGTCGCGGGCACGACGCGAACCGTCACGCTCGCCACGGGCCTCACGCTGCCCGAGGAGATCGTGACGGTCGACGAGTTGCAGCGGCGATTCCAGTACACGCTCACGCTGCCCGTGATCCGCCAGCACCTGTCGACGATCGACGTCATCGAGCTCGACGCCGATCGGTGCTGCTGCATCTACGGGGTGGACGCGACGCCCGCGGTCATGGCGCTCGTCGTCGCGGGCGCCGCCGCCGACGGGCTCGACCGCGCCAAGGCGCTCTTGGAGGGAGCCTGACCATGGGCCGCTGCATCCTGTTCGTCACGACGGACCAGCAGCGCTACGACACGCTCGGCTGCAACGGCGGCTCGCTCGCCCGCACGCCGGTCGTCGACGCCCTGGCCCATGACGGGATCCGCTACGAGCGATGCCACCCTTCGTCGGTGGTGTGCATGCCGTCGCGCGCCACGATGCTGACGGGCCGGCACCCCTCCGCACACGGCGTCTGGATGAACGGCGTGCCCTTGGATCCGGCCTCCCCGAGCGTGGCAGAGGAGCTCGCCAAGGCCGGCTACCGGACCGCGCTCGTCGGCAAGGCGCACTTCGAGCCGATGCTCGACCCGTTCGGGCGGTTCACCGAGAACGTGCTGGCCGGCTCGGGGTTGCCGACCAGCGAGGGGCCGTGGCATGACGGGAGCGTCGGTCCGCACCTCGGCTTCGAGCACCTCGAGCTCGCGACGCACGGGGCCGCGGGGTGGCTGCACTACTCGCGGTGGCTGAGCGCGACGCACCCCGAGGCTGTCGCGATGTACTACCGGGTCCTCGACGCCGATCTCGAGGTGTCNNGACGACTGGTTCTGCTGGATGAGCTTTCCGGACCCGCACCATCCGTGGGACCCGCCGAGCTCGGAGCGCCATCGCGTCGACTGGCGCGACGTCGAGCTGCCGGTGGGGTACGTCGAGGACCCCGACCAGCGGGTCGGCATCCTCGCGGACAAGCCGCGCCACTGGCAGAAGTGGTACGACGGCGAGATCGTCGCGAACTACGAGGCACCGGCGAAGTGGGTGCCGGCCACGCTCACCGCGGACCAGGTGCGCGAGGTGAACGCGCTCAATGCGATCGAGGTCGAGCTGATAGACGAGGCGATCGGCAGGGTGCTCGGCGCGATCGAGCGGCTCGGCTTCACGGCGCGCACGGACGTCGTCGTCACGACTGACCATGGCGAGCTGCAGGGCGACTTCGGACTGCTGTTCAAGGGTCCGTACCACACCGACGGGCTGCTGCGCCTTCCGCTGATCTGGCGGCCCGCCCCCTCGCAGCACGCGGTGCCCGCCGTGGTGACGCGCCCGGTCGGCCTGGTCGACCTCGCTCCCACATTTCTCTCGATCGCCGGCGCACTCGAGCCGAGCTGGCTCGAGGGCACCGCCCTGCCACTCGACGACGCCGACGCGAG
>PLCI01000129.1:0-8170 GCA_003135595.1 Acidimicrobiaceae bacterium
CGACGCCGAGGTGACCGTCGAGTGTAACCCGGACAGTGTCGACCCGGTGAAGCTTCTCGCTTATCGCGCCGCGGGCGTCAATCGCTGCTCGTTTGGTGTGCAGTCCCTCCGCCCGCACGTGCTCGCCGCACTCGGCCGCACCCACGACCCGCACGGCGTCACCCGGGCGGTGTCCGCCGCCCGCGCCGCGGGCTTCGAGCGGTTCAACCTCGACCTCATCTACGGTGCCGTCGGGGAGTCGCTCGACGACTGGCGGGCCACCCTCGATGCGGCCCTCGCGTTCGAGCCGCCGCACGTGAGCGCCTACGCGCTCACGCCCGAGCCGGGCACACCGCTCGGCGAGGATCGCGCTCGCCATCCCGACGACGACGTGCTCGCGTCGCGCTATCACCTCGTCGACCGACGCCTCACGGAGGCTGGCTACGCGTGGGAGGAGATCTCGAACTGGGCGAGGCCGGGGCACGAGGCCCGACACAACTGGCTCTACTGGGCCGAGGGCGAGTACGCCGGGGTGGGCTGCGCCGCGCACAGCCACCTCAGTGGCACGCGCTCGTGGAACGTGCGCACGCCGCAGCGCTACATCGACGTCGTCGCGCGCGGGGAGGTCCCGGCCGCTGGGGAAGAGACGCTCGACGCGCCGGCCCGTCGATTCGAGGCGCTGACACTCCTCCTGCGCACGAGGCTCGGTGTGCCGTCGGACTCCTTCGGCGACATCGAGGCGCTCGGCGACCTGATCGACGTGCATCGCGATCGCGCCGTCCTGACCCTGCGCGGCCGACTCCTCGCGAACCAGGTCAGCGCCGCTCTCGACGACGGCGCGCTCGGAGCCCACCTGTAGTCTCGCGCCCCATGGACGCGCCGACCGATGCCGAGCTGTTCGACAAGGTCGTGACCCTGTGCAAGGTCCGGGGGTTCGTCTTCCCCTCGGCGGAGATCTACGGCGGGTTCCGCTCGACCTACGACTACGGGCCGCTCGGCTCCCTGATGCTGCGCAACGTGAAGCAGGCCTGGTGGCGCTCGATGGTCCAGCTCCGCGACGACGTCGTGGGGCTGGACGCGGCGATCCTGTCGCCGCCCGCGGTCTGGGAGGCGTCCGGGCACCTGTCCAACTTCACTGACCCGATGGTGGACTGCCGCAGCTGCAAGGAGCGCTGGCGCGCCGACACGATCGGGGACACCTGCCCCAACTGCGGGTCCCACGACCTCACCGCGGCCCGCGCCTTCAACCTCATGTTCAAGACGCACGCCGGCCCCGTGGACGACGAGGGGCACGTGGCCTACCTGCGACCTGAGACGGCCCAGGGGATGTTCACCAACTTCGCGAACGTCGTGCGGACGTCGCGCAAGCGGCCCCCGTTCGGCATCGCCCAGATCGGCAAGGCCTTCCGCAACGAGATCACGCCGCAGAACTTCATCTTCCGCACGCGCGAGTTCGAGGTCATGGAGCTCGAGTACTTCGTGCCGCCCGATGACGCGCCGCCGTGGTTCGAGTACTGGCTGGAGCGCCGCTACGACTGGCACCGCGGGCTCGGGATCCCCGAGTCGCACCTGCGCAAGCGAGTCCACGACACCGACGAGCTCAGCCACTACTCGGCGAAGACGGCAGACATCGAGTTCCTCTACCCGTGGGGCTGGGGCGAGCTCGAGGGCGTCGCCAACCGCACCGACTTCGACCTCAGAGCGCACGCCACGGCCTCGGGCGAGGCGCTCGAGTACTTCGACCAGGCGACCGGCGAGCGGTACACGCCGTACGTCATCGAGCCCGCGCTCGGCGCGACGCGGTCGATGATGGCCTTCCTGCTCGCCGCCTACGACGAGGACGAGGTCGGCGGCGAGCGGCGCACCGTGCTCCGCCTCGACCCGCGCCTCGCGCCGTACGCCGTCGCGGTCCTGCCGCTGTCGAAGAAGCCCGAGCTCGAAGCCTCCTCGAAGGAGGTGCTCGGACTACTGCAGCCCAACTTCATGTGCGACTACGACGTCACCCAGTCGATCGGCAAGCGATACCGCCGTCAGGACGAGATCGGCACGCCGTGGTGCGTGACCGTCGACTTCGACACGCTGGAGGACCGCGCGGTCACGGTCCGGGACCGCGACACGACCGACCAGGTCCGCGTCCCGATCGATCGTCTCATCGCAGAGCTCGCGTCGAGGACCTCGGCGAACTCGTAGGTGCCGCCGAGGCGACTCGGCCGGCGTCAGACCGCGTTGCGGAACTTGCGCACGGCCAGCGGTGCGAGCACGACGAGGATGCCGACCGTCCAGATCAGGGCAGGCACCCATTCGTGGGCGAAGGGAAATGGGAACAGCTTGTTGTTGCCCACCATGAGCTGGCGTACCGCGTCGGCCACCTGGCTCACGGGCTGATACGTCGCAAAGCCCCGCAGCCAGGAGGGCAGCGTCTGGACCGGCACGAAGCACGACGAGGCGAACGTGAGCGGGAACAGAAGGGGGAACGCCATGACCTGAGCGGTCTCCGCGCTCGGGGCGGCGAGGCCGACGAACGCGAAGCCCCAGCTGAGCGCGAATGCAAAGACGAGCATCAGCAAGAAGGCGAAGAAGTAGTGCAGTGCACCCCCGGTCGGCCGGAAGCCGACCAACAGGGCCACGATCGTCATCACGACGATCACGAAGATGTTGCGGCAGACGTCGGCAACCGTGCGCCCGGCGAGCACCGCCGTTCGCGACATCGGCAGCGCGCGGAATCGCTCGATCAGGCCCTTCTGGAGGTCGTCGGCGAGCCCGATGGCCGTGGACACGGCACCGAAGCAGACGGTCTGGACGAAGATGCCGGGCATGAGGAAGGCGACGTAGTCGAGGCCCGGTCGGCTGATCGCGCCCGCGAATACGTACCGGAAGAGCAGGACGAACATGATCGGCTGCAGCGTCGAGAAGAACAGCAGCTCGGGGATGCGCAGGATCGCCATGAGGTTGCGCCAGGCGATTGTCGCGATGTTGGCGACGACCCAGCCGAGAGAGCTGCCCGTCGTCGACGGCGCCGTCGCGGCGTCGGTGAGCGTCACGGTGGTCATGCGCCCCGCCGCCCCTTCTTCGTCGGTGCCTCAGCGACCCCGTCGGCGTCGGTGCGCTTGCCGGTGAGCCCGAGGAACACGTCGTCGAGGCTCGGCTCGCGCAGCACGATGCCGGTGACCTCGATGTTCGCTGCGTCGAGGCGCCGCAGCGCCTCTGCGGTGATCTTCGGGCCCTGATCGACCGTGAGCTCGAGCAGCTCTGACTCGAGGAACACAGGATGCTCGGAGAGGTCGGCCAGTCGCACTGCGGCTGCCGACGCGGACGTGTCGTCGGCGAACGTGATCGCGACCACCGTCTCGCCGAGCGTCGCCTTGAGGTCCTCGGGCGTGCCCTCCGCGATGATCCGGCCGTGGTCGACCACGACGAGCGACTGGCAGAACCGGTCTGCCTCCTCCAGGTACTGGGTCGTGAGCAGGATCGTCGCTCCCGCCGAGACCAGCTCTTCGATCACGCGCCAGAGGTCCTTGCGGCTCTGCGGGTCGAGCCCGGTCGTCGGCTCGTCCAAGAACAGCATNNTAGGTCTTGACCGGCCTCGTCGCCGCGTCGTCCAGGCCAAACATCTCGAGCAGCTCCCCAGCTCGGGTGCGTGCCCCCTCGCGAGACAGCCTCGACAGCCGCCCGACCATCTTCAGGTTCTCTGAGCCAGTGAGGTTCTCGTCGACCGTCGCGTACTGCCCCGCGAGCCCGATCATGCGCCGGACCTCGTCGTCGTGCTTGGTCACGTCGAGGCCGAACACTTTCGCCGTGCCCGAGTCGGGTCGGAGCACCGTCGAGAGGATGCGCACAAGCGTCGTCTTGCCCGCGCCGTTCGGTCCGAGCAGGCCGAAGACCGTGCCCGGACGCACCGTGAGCGAGACGTGGTCGAGCGCCGTGACGTTGCCCTTCGGGAAGACCTTCGAGACGTCGTCGACGTCGACGGCCAGGACCTCGTTCACGCAGCGACCCTAATTGGGTGGTCCGGTCGATCGAGACGTCCCGCGCGACCCTGGCTCCAGGGCACCTCGCTCGCGGCCAATAGCATCGCCGTGGAACAAGGGAGCTCGATGCGGTACGTCTACGACTTCAACCACGCGCACCGTCGAGCCCCGAAGGACCTGAAGGACCTGCTCGGCGGCAAGGGCGCGAACCTCGCGGAGATGACGTCGGTGCTCGGGCTTCCCGTGCCACCCGGCTTCACGATCACGACCGACGCGTGTCGCGCATGGCTCCATGGCGGCGCGATGCCCGACGGACTCATGGCGGAGGTCATGAAGGCACGTGGCCGACTGGAGCGCTCGATGCGCAAGCGGCTCGGCGACGCGACGGACCCGCTCTTGGTCTCGGTTCGCTCGGGAGCCAAGTTCTCGATGCCCGGGATGATGGACACGGTCCTCAACCTCGGGCTCAACGACAAGTCCGTCGAGGGGCTCGCCGCCCAGACCAGCGATCGGCGCTTCGCGCTCGACTCGTATCGCAGGTTCATCTCCATGTACGGGCGGATCGTCCTCGAGATCGACGGCGCGAGGTTCGACGAGGCATTCGATGCCGCCAAGGCCGCGTCGGGCGGCTCGAGCGACGCGGCGGTGCCCGCAGAGCGCCTGGAGGCGCTCTGCAACGAGTTCAAGACCATCGTGCGCGAGGCGACGGGCAGGCCGTTCCCACAGGCACCCGATGAGCAGCTCCGTGGCGCAATCGAGGCCGTGTTCAAGAGCTGGGGCGGCGAGCGTGCCGAGGCCTACCGGGATCGCGAGGGGATCCCGCACGACCTCGGCACGGCGGTCAACGTCCAGGCCATGGTCTTCGGGAACCGAGACGACCAGTCAGGCACGGGCGTCGGGTTCACGCGCGACCCCGCGACGGGTGCACGCGGCGTCTACGGGGACTACCTCGCGAACGCCCAGGGCGAGGACGTGGTCGCGGGCATCAGGATCACCGAGCCGCTCGCGGCGCTGCAGCGGCGCTTTCCGAAGATCCACAAGGCGCTCCTCGAGATCTTCGATCGACTCGAGCGCCACTACGAGGACATGTGCGACACCGAGTTCACGATCGAGCAGGGGAAGCTGTGGATGCTCCAGACGCGCATCGGCAAGCGCACCGGTCCCGCAGCGGTGCGCATGGCCGTCGAGATGACGCGCGCGAGCGACCTCAGGATCTCGAGGACCGAGGCGGTGCAGCGCATCACCGAGGAGCACCTCGAGCAGCTCTTGCATCCGCAGTTCGTCGCGTCGCGACCAGCGGCCATCGCTCGAGGGCTCGGTGCGTCGCCGGGCGCGGCGGTGGGGAAGTGCTACTTCACCTCGAGGGACGCCTACGAGGCCGCGGCGCGGGGCGAGCACGTGCTCCTCGTTCGGCCGGAGACCTCCCCCGAGGACGTCCGCGGGATGCTCGCCGCTGAGGGGGTGCTCACCTCGCGCGGCGGGCTCGTCTCGCACGCGGCCGTCGTCGCTCGCGGCTGGGGCAAGCCCGCGGTCGTCGGCGCCGAGGCCGTGATCGTGTCGAGCGGCCACGCGACGATCACCGGGCATCGCGTGGCGGAGGGCGACTGGCTCTCGATCGACGGGTCGACGGGCGAGATCATGCTGGGCGAGGTCGAGACGACCGCCGCGACCGAGTCGAAGGAGCTCGCGATGATCCTCAAGTGGGCCGACGCGATTCGCAAGGGGCGCCTCTCGGTGCGCGCGAACGCGGACACCGGCGAGGACGCGAGGACTGCTCGCGAGCTGGGTGCCGAAGGGATCGGGCTCTGCAGAACCGAGCACATGTTCCTCGCCGAGGACCGGCTCCCCATCGTCCGACGGATGATCCTCGCCGCCGATGAGCAGCAGGCTCTCGATGCACTCGAGGAGCTCCGAGTCGCCCAGCGCGCCGACTTCGTCGACATCCTCGAGGCGATGGACAGGCTCCCTGTCACGGTCCGGCTGCTCGACCCGCCGCTACACGAGTTCCTGCCGTCGACCGAGGAGCTGGCGGTGAAGGAGGCCGCCCAGGGGCTGTCGGCAGACGAGCATGCCCTCCTCGAAGCCGCGCGCTCCTGGCACGAGGTGAATCCGATGCTCGGGACAAGGGGCGTGCGCCTGGGCGTCGTGCGTCCCGGGCTCTACGAGATGCAGGTGCGAGCGCTCATGGAGGCCGCGATCGACAGGATCGAGGCGGGCGGACACCCCGTCATCGAGATCATGATCCCGCTCACCGTGTCCAAGGCCGAGCTCGCCCACGCACGGGAGTGGGTCGAAGGGGCGCTACGCGACACGGTGCCGGCCAGGCTGCGCCGCAGGCTGCACGTCTCGATCGGCACGATGGTGGAGACCCCGCGGGCCGCCCTCGTCGCCGGTGAGCTCGCCGAGAGCGCGGACTTCTTCAGCTTCGGGACCAACGACCTCACCCAGATGACGTTCGGCTTCAGTCGCGACGACGTGGAGGGTCGCGTGATGGGCCCGTACCTCGAGCTGGGCCTGCTCGAGCACAATCCGTTCGACACGATCGACGTCGAGGGCGTCGGCCGCCTCGTGCGCATGGCCGTCACCGAGGGTCGTCGCTCGAAGCCGGGCCTCAAGTGCGGGGTCTGCGGGGAGCACGGCGGGGATCCCGCGTCGATACGCCTGTTCTGCGAGGCGGGGCTCGACTACGTGAGCTGCTCGCCCTTCCGCGTCCCCGTCGCCCGACTCGCCGCGGCCCAGGCACTCGCCTCGGCGGCGCCGACGTCCCGCTGAACGACGCCCACGGGCGCGGTACGGTCCGGAGATGTCGGTCGCGCCCGAGGAGATCGCACAGGTCCGGGCCTCGACCGACATCGTCGCGCTCATCGGCGAGCACGTCGCGCTCCGAAAGACGGGCCAGCGCTGGACGGGGCTCTGCCCGTTCCACTCCGAGAAGTCGCCCTCGTTCTCCGTCAACGCCGAAGAGGGGCTCTACTACTGCTTCGGATGCCGCGCNNCGCCAGCTCGCCGAGCGCGCCGGCATCACGCTGCACGAGGACGCGAAGGACGTGGGGGGCTGGCGCGATCGCTCGGTGCTGTACGACGCGATGGAACGCGCGGTCACGTGGTACCACGAGCGCCTGCTGACCGCAGCTGACGCCGGTCGCGCGCGCGACTACCTGCGCAGCCGCGGCTACGACGCCGCGACGGTACGCGAGTTCCGACTCGGGTGGGCGCCGGACGACTGGGACCAGCTTGTCAGCTCGCTCAAGATCCGAGGCGAGGTGGCGAGCGCGTCGGGGATCGGCTTCGTCAACAAGGCGGGCCGGCTCCAAGACGCGATGCGCGCGCGGGTCCTCTTCCCCATCCTCGATCCGGGCGGTCGCCCCGTCGCGATCGGCGGACGGATCCTTCCGGGACACGAGGTGACGGCACGTGGCGGGTCCGATCGCATCGAGCCCAAGTACAAGAACACCCAGGAGACGGCGATCTACCAGAAGCGCCGAACGCTGTACGGGCTCAACTGGGCGAAGAGCGACGTGATCGCCACCAACGAGATCGTCGTGTGCGAGGGCTACACCGACGTGATCGCGTTCTTCCGNNGTGCTCGCCTACGACGCCGACGGTGCGGGCCAGAGCGCAGCGGCGAGCGTGTACCAGTGGGAGCGCGCGCACGAGGTCGAGGTCGCCGTCGCCGCGCTGCCGGAAGGTGCCGACCCCGACGACCTCGCTCGCAACGACCCCGACGGGCTCGCCGCTGCGGTCAAGAGCGCGGTGCCCTTCCTCCAGTTCCGCCTCGATGCTGCCCTGCACGACGTCGACGTCTCGACACCGGAAGGTCGAGCTCGCGCCGCGGATCGCGCCCTCGATGTCGTCGCGGAGCACCCGAGTGACCTCGTTCGCGACCAGTACTTGATGCAGGTCGCCGACCGGTGCCGGCTCGATCCCGCGCTCCTGCGTGCGGACGTCGCACGTCGTGCCAACTCGCCGCGAAGGACAACGATGCGCGCCACGAGGCCGACGGTGCGAGACGAGGGCGGCGCGCCGCGTGACCGTCCGGGCGAGGAGGCGCTTCGCATCGCCCTGCACTCGCCCGAGCGCATCCTGCCTCGGCTCTCGGTGGTGCTCTTCGACGACGAGCTCCTGCGACGCGCTTACCTGGTGCTCGCGTCCGCTGGCGGACACGCCAAGTCGATCGACGCCGCGGTGGCCGAGGGAGACGACGAGGTCGCCGACCTGCTCGG
>PLCI01000129.1:8195-10272 GCA_003135595.1 Acidimicrobiaceae bacterium
ACGAGATCTCGCTCGCAAAGGAGTGGCTCGACCGGCTCGAGGGTCCTGACGGCGCAGACGCCGAGCAAGAGCTCGTCGAGTGGCTCTCGGCGGAACCGGGGGCGCATGATGCCGCCCAGTGACCCGATCAACCGTGGCGGCGAGCGTCCGGCGGCGGGGGGCCGCGACGTGATGACCGACTTCCTCAATCGGATCGGCCGCGTTGACCTGCTCACCTCGGACCAGGAGCGCGAGCTCGGCGAGCAGGTCCAGGCGGGGATCGCGGCGCGCGCGGAACTGGACGACAACGGCGTGGACGACCTCGCGACGCGTCAGTCACTGCTTCGCGCCGTCGCGCGCGGTGAGCGAGCGAGACGTGAGTTCGTCGAGGCGAATCTGCGCCTCGTCGTCTCGATCGCACGCAACTACCGCAGCTCGGGCGTCGACCTCGCAGACCTCGTCCAGGAGGGCAACGTTGGCTTGCTTCGGGCTGTCGAACGATTCGATCCGTCCTTCGGCGTCCGCTTCAGCACCTACGCGACGTACTGGATACGCCAGGCCGTCCGCCACGGGATGTCGAAGATGGGCCACGCAATCGCCCTGCCCGATGACAAGCGCGCCTCACTGCTCGAGCTGCGACGTGCCGAGGAGGACCTGACCCAGGTCCTCGGTCGCACGCCGCTCGAGTCCGAGATCGCGAGCGAGCTCGGACTCAGCGTTGAGGCCCTCTACCAACTCCGCCGTACCGAGATGCGTGTGGTGTCCGCCAACGTGCACATCGGCGAGGATGGTCAGACCGAGCTGCTCGAGATGCTCGATGGCGCGTCCGAGCAAGGCGATGACGTGGTCGATAGGTCTGACCTGAGCGAGGCGCTCGAGAAGGTCCTCGCCAACCTGGGCGAGCGCGACCGGGAGATCCTACGGCTGCGATTCGGGTTCGCGACAGGACGAGTCGAGACGCTCGAGACCGTCGCCAAGAACTACGGCATCACGCGAGAGCGGGTGCGGCAGCTCGAACTGCAGGCCGTCTCGCGACTGCGACGCAACAAGACCGCGACCGCGATCCTTGACTCCGTACGCGACGCGTGACGGTGGGGAAGCCGCAAGAGCGGGTGCTAGCGTCTGGCGCCGCGATCCCATTCCGGGGTAGCTCAATGGCAGAGCAAGCGGCTGTTAACCGCTAGGTTGAGAGTTCGAGTCTCTCCCCCGGAGCACACGAGCGCGGCACCTCGAACCGGTAGCTGCGCTGCGGATCCTCGGATGTATCGCCAGCCGGTCGGTACCATCTCGGCGCCACGATTGTGGCATCACGCGGGGCCGTAGCTCAGTGGTCAGAGCAGGGGACTCATAATCCCTCGGTCGCAGGTTCGATCCCTGCCGGCCCCACCGATCCGACCAGATCAGACGGGGTACACGTTCCGTTCCATTCGAGCACCAGGGACCTTCTGCTACTGGTTGCTACTGGATCTGACACGTGCGTTCGCAGACAGGAGCGTTCACGAGTCTCCTGACTGTCCGACCGTTGCGATGCGCACGACGGAGGACAGATGAGGGGCCACCTGCGCAAGCGGGGCGACGCTTGGGAACTGCGTGCGTACGCCGGGAGGGATCCAGTCTCCAATCGCGAGCTCTACCGGACGCGGACGTTTTGGGGCGGAAAGCGAGAGGCCGAGCGGGCACTGGCCAAGTTCGTGCAGGAGGTTGCCGACAGAGGACCTGAGTCACGTGACGCAACGGTCGGTGACCTCGTGGCCCGCTGGTTCGATCTGGCCAAGGCCGACCTCTCACCCTCTACGGTTCGAGGCTACGAGAGGACCATCAGGCGGTACATCGATCCAGCACTGGGGGAGATCACCCTCGACCGCCTTCGCGTCGCCCAGTTGGACGGGCTCTACGCCCGGCTGAGGTCGCGTGGCGGAGAGGAGGGGAGGCCGCTCGCGACGGCAACGATCCGCCAGGTCCACGCCGTGCTCCGGCGAGCCCTCCAGCAGGGCGTCAAGTGGGGCTGGATCGATTCCAACCCCGCGGCCCTTGCGAGCCCTCCTCGGGTGCGAAACCGACCGGTTGAGGCCCCCGAGCCAACTGTCGTCACCCGCCT
>PLCI01000176.1 GCA_003135595.1 Acidimicrobiaceae bacterium
AAGTGCATCCACAGGTGCCGGCGGGCGCGCTCGGACATCGAGTGCGTCTCGTCCTCGAGCATCGTGCTCGCGAGCCCATCGGTGTAATGCTCGGTGGTGGTCATCGGGTCCCCCAGTTGAAGGTCTGCTTTGCCAGCTTGAGATAGATGAAGGTCTCGACCTCGGTGACCCCCGGAATGCTCCGGATGGAGTCGTTGAGCAGGTGGACGAGGCTGTCGTCGTCGACGGTCACGAGCTCGGCGATGATGTCGAAGCTTCCCGCGCAGAGCACGACGTAGTTGATCTCGACGATGGACGCGATCTTGTCGGCGACGAGGCGCACGTCACCTTGGACGCGGATGCCGACGAGCGCCTCTCGGGTGAAGCCGAGCTGCAGCGGGTCGGTGATCGCGACGATCTCCATGATCCCGGTCTCGCGGAGCCGCTGGACGCGACGCCGCACGGCCGCCTCGGAGAGCCCGACCTGGTCCGCGATCGTGCCGTAGGGGCACCGGCCGTCGCCCTGCAGAACGCCGATGATCTTGCGATCGATGTCGTCGAGGCTGACCGGCGAGGAGACGGTGACGTCCTGTGAGCGCCGCTTTGAGGGAGTCGCCCCGCTCTTGTGTGTCACTCGTGGTGGCATGGTCTCGAACCGCCGTGGGCCACGGAGGGCAGCCGATTGCGGATAGCGNNTTCTTGCCTTTTGGTTGCGGATATGGGAATGTCACCTCCTCAGGAGGGGGCGACCCCGGGAGCGCAGGGGGGCACATGGATCGGCTCGAGAACTTCGTGGGTGGTGCCAAGCGCGCGCCCAGTTCGGGTCGCTACATCGAGCTCGTGAATCCGAGCACCGGCGAGGCGTTCGTCGAGAGCCCGGTCTCAGGCAAAGAGGACGTCGACCACGCCTGCCGCACGGCGCTCGACGCATTCGCCAGCTGGCGTCGGACCACGCCCGCGGAACGATCGCGAGCACTCCTCAAGATCGCCGACGCCGTGGAGGCCAGCGCCCAGCGCCTCGTCGAGCTCGAGTCGGAGAACACTGGCAAGCCGATCGGGCTCACCCACTCCGAGGAGATTCCTCCGATGGTGGATCAGATCCGGTTCTTCGCTGCGGCAGCGCGCGTCCTCGAGGGGCGAGGCGCCACGGAGTACATGGCTGGCCACACCTCTTATGTGCGCCGCGAGCCGATCGGCGTCTGCGCGGCTGTCACCCCGTGGAACTACCCGATGATGATGGCCGTCTGGAAGTGGGCACCCGCGCTCGCGGCTGGCAACACGATTGTCCTCAAGCCCTCTGACACGACGCCGGTGTCGACGCTCTTCATGGCCGAGCTCATGGCCGAGTTCCTCCCCCCAGGCGTGATGAACGTGATCTGCGGCGACCGCGACACGGGGCGGATGGTCGTCGAGCACGAGATCCCCCAGATGGTGTCGGTCACCGGGTCCGTGCGCGCCGGCAAGGAGGTGGCCGCCTCCGCGTCAGCCACGCTGAAAAAGGTGCACCTCGAGCTTGGCGGCAAGGCCCCGGTCATCGTGTTCGACGACGTCGACCTCGCCGCGGCCGCCGAGTCGATCGCGATCGCGGGCTACTTCAACGCGGGGCAGGACTGCACCGCGGCAACCCGGGTCCTCGCGGGTCCCAAGGTGTACGGGGACTTCGTCGACGCACTGGCAGAGCAGGCGCGCGGCACTGTGACGGGTGGCCCCGACAACGAGGACGCGCTGTACGGCCCGGTCAACAACGTGCACCAGTTCGAGCGCGTGACGGGCATCCTTTCGCGTCGGCCGGCGCACGCCTCGGTCGCAGCCGGCGGCTCGGCAACCGGTGATCGTGGCTTTTTCATCGAGCCGACCGTCGTCGCGGGGCTGCGCCAAGACGATGAGATGATCCAGCAGGAGATCTTCGGCCCCGTGATCACGGTCCAGCAGTTCTCCGACGAGGCCGAGGCACTCGCCTACGCCAACGGCGTCGAGTACGGGCTCGCCTCGTCGGTGTGGACCCAGGACCACGGTCGCGCCATGCGCATGGCGCGGGACCTCGACTTCGGGTGCGTCTGGATCAACACGCACATCCCCTTGGTCGCCGAGATGCCGCACGGCGGCTTCAAGCACTCCGGCTACGGCAAGGATCTCTCGGTCTACGGCTTCGAGGACTACACGCGGATCAAGCACGTGATGCACTTCTTGGGCGAGTGAAGAGCAGGTCCACGACATGATCGTCGGCGTCCCGAGCGAGGTCAAGGACGACGAGTACCGCGTCGCCCTGACACCTGCGGCGGTTCGAGAGCTGACCGCGGCCGGCCAGGAGGTCCTCATCGAGACGGGGGCCGGGAGCGGCTCGTCGATCACCGATGCCGACTTCGTCGCAACCGGGGCGAAGATCGTCGACACCGCGGACGCGGTCTGGGCGACAGCTGATCTCGTGCTCAAGGTCAAAGAGCCAGTCGAGTCCGAGTACCCGTGCCTTGGGCTGCGCAAGGACCAGGTGCTGTTCACGTACCTGCACCTTGCGGCGTCCCGGAAGTGCACCGACGCGCTGCTCAAGGCAGGCAACGTCGCGATCGCCTACGAGACCGTGCGGCTGCCGGACAACTCGCTGCCGCTGCTCACGCCGATGAGCGAGGTCGCGGGCCGCATGGCGCCACTCATGGGAGCGCACCACCTCATGCGCTCGGGCGGCGGCCGGGGCACGCTCGTCTGCGGCGTGCCGGGCGTCGCCGCCGCCAACGTGATCGTGCTCGGTGCAGGCGTGTCGGGCATGGCCGCGGCCACGGTGGCCGTCGGCATGCTCGCGAACGTCCACATCTTCGACAAGAACCTCGAGCGGCTGCGCCAGGTCGACCATCACTTCCGCGGCGAGGTCGAGACGGTCGCGTCCTCCGTGCACGCGATCGAGGAAGCCTGCATCAGCGCGGACATCGTGATCGGGGCGGTGCTGGTCTTCGGTGCGAAGGCACCCAAGCTCGTGAGCGACGACCTCGTGTCGCGGATGCGGCCTGGGTCCGTGCTGGTCGACATCTCCGTCGACCAGGGAGGGTGCTTCGAAGGCACCCACCCGACGACGCACTCGAACCCCGTCTTCAAGCACAACGGCTGCATCTTCTACTGCGTCGCCAATATGCCGGGCGCGGTGCCCGAGACCTCGACGCACGCGCTCGTGAACGCGACGCTGCCGTACACGCTCGAGATCGCACGGCTGGGGTGGCGCACCGCGGTTCGTGCGGACCCCCCGCTCGCCGAGGGCGTGAATGTGGTCCAGGGCTCGCTCACGTGCGCGCCTGTGGGCGAGGCCCATGGCCTGAGCGTCACGCCGCTCGCGGCGCTGATTGCGTAACGTCACGAACGCCAAGGGGGGAGAGCCATGTCGACAGACGCGGTTGCCGCAAGTGCTTCGGCCGAGGAGTACCACGACAAGGGCCTGAAGGGCGGCGCACTCTCGCTGATCTCGACCACCGTGGTCGCGGTCGCGTCGACGGCGCCTGCGTACAGCCTCGCCTCGACACTCGGGTTCGTGATCGTGGCGATTGGCCTGCAGGCGCCGATCGTGACGATTCTCGCGTTCGTCCCGATGCTGTTCATCGCGTTCGCGTACAAGGAGATGAACAGCGTCGACCCCGACTGCGGGACGACATTTACCTGGGGCGCGCGGGCGTTCGGGCCGAAGACCGGTTGGATGGGCGGCTGGGGCATCGTCGCCGCTGACCTGCTCGTGATGGCGAGCCTCGCCCAGGTCGCGGGGCAGTACGTCTTCTTGCTGTTCAACTCGAACAGCATTGGTCAGAACGCCGGGAGCAACTGGGTCACTCTCGTCGGCGTCGCGTGGATCGTGCTCATGACCGCGATCTGCTACGTAGGCATCGAGGTGTCGGCAAACTTCCAGAAGATCTTGCTCGGCATCGAGCTCACGATGCTGCTCGTCCTGTCGATCTACGCGCTCATCAAGGTCGCTAATGGCTCGGCACCGGTGGGGCACCTCTCGGTTGCCTTGAGCTGGTTCAACCCCTTCGACATCTCGTCGCCGAGCGCACTCATCAACGGCGTCCTGCTCATGCTCTTCATCTACTGGGGCTGGGACACGGCGGTATCGGTGAACGAGGAGACAAAGGAGCCGCACGTCGTCCCAGGTCGTGCGGCGGTCATCTCGACGTTGGTCCTGCTGGCGACGTACGCACTCGTCATCCTGTCGGTGCAGTCATACGCGGGCGTCGGCTCGACCGGGATCGGCCTCGGCAACGGCGCGAACCAGAACGACGTGCTCTCGGTCTTGG
>PLCI01000085.1 GCA_003135595.1 Acidimicrobiaceae bacterium
GGGCGGCGCCACTTGCTCGCGTGCACCGCCGTGGCGTGTCCCATGTACCAGTCGGGCAGCAGCGACACGCCGATGCCGACGACTTGGTCGTAGGGCACGGCATCGGGGGAGATCGGTGCGTTGGGGTCCGCCGCGAGCGCGAGGGCGTCGAGCTCGTCACCGGTCACCGGCTCGGAGAGGGCAGCGCCGTCCACGTCGCCATCGAGGAACCCGAAGTCGCCGTAGTTTCGGAATGTCATGACGCCGCCGCTCGCAGCGCCCGTGCCGCGCGCCAGCAGTCGTAGAAGGTGCAGAACAGCGGTGCGGGCGCGAGGCGCACGACGTCGGGCGGCCGCACGTCGCACACGACCCCATGGTCCCCGCGCAGGGACCGGGCGATCTCGGCGAGCTCCCCCGAGACGCTGACCGACAGCTGGCAGCCCCGTGCGGCGGGATCCGACGGCGTCACCACGTCCATTGCGGGCTCGCCGGACCCGCCGGCCAGGAGCTGCTCGAGATAGGCAGTGAGGCGCTCGCTGCGAGACCGGATCGCGCGCATGCCCACCTCCTCGAAGATGGCGAGGGACGAGACGAGCGGCGTCATCGCCAGGATGGGCGGGTTCGACGCCGCCCACGCGTCGGCGCTCGCGATCGGCGTCAGCTCGGCGAGCATCTCGAAGCGGACGGCCGGATCGGTGCCCCACCATCCCGACAGCCGGTGGAGCGACTCGTCGGCGAGGTGGCGCTCGTGGACGAAGGCGGCGGCGGTCGAGCCGGGCCCCGCGTTCAGGTACTTGTAGGTGCACCACGCCGCGAAGTCGGGCGCCCAGTCATGCAGTGCGAGCTCGACGTTGCCCGCGGCGTGCGCCAGGTCCCAGCCGACGGTGATCCCGAGGTCGCGCGCCGCAGCGGTGATGCCTGGGATGTCCATCAGCTGGCCGGTCAGGTAGTTGATCCCGCCGAGCATGAGCAGCGCGGTGCGCTCGTGGCCCGCTGCAAGGTGCGCGAGCACGTCCTCGGTCCGAAGCGTCCGCTCCCCCGCCCGTGGTCGCAGCCGCACGACCGCGTCGTCGGGATCGAAGCCGCGGAACGCGGCGTGGCTGCGGACTGCGTAGCTGTCCGAGGGGAAGGCGGCATCCTCGATCACGATCCGGAAGCGGTCTGTCGTCGGTCGGTAGAACGACGCGAGCAGGAGGTGCAGGTTCACGGTGAGCGAGTTCATGACGACGACCTCGTCGTCCAGGGCGCCCACGACGTGGGCCATCGGGGCACGCAGCGCGACGTGGTAGTCGCCCCACGGGCGACGTGCCGACCAGTGCCCCTCGACGACCCGGGTCGCCCAGTCCTCGAGCTCGCGGCGGACGTCCTCGGCGACGCCACGGGGCTGGGGGCCGAGCGAGTTCCCCGCGAGGTAGGCGAGCGTGTCGTACCCCGAGGCGGTGTCGTCGCGCGGGAGCAGGAACGAGCCGCGGGCGCTGCCGGACGCATCGCCCTCGTCGAGCGCCTTTGCCTCGTCCTCACGCTCGTCGAGCCAGGTCACGGCCGTCACGAGTCGCCCTTGTACTGCTCGAAGAGCGCGACCAGGCCCTGCAACGTCGCGGGATCGAGGTCCTCGGGACCGACCGCCCCCGTCGCTGCAACGACCGCGCGCACCTGGGCGAGATAGCCCTCGCACCCGTCGCACCTGGCGAGGTGGTGCTCGAACCGGCGGCGCTCCCTGGTCGAGAGCGAGCCCTCGAGGTAGTCCGTGACGAGCTCGACGGCCTCTCGGCACGTCACGTCTCGCGTCAGCACGCTCACGGCAACCCTCCTCGTGCGACGCCCTCGAGCGCCGCGCGGACCTTCGCGCGGCCCCGGTGCAGGATCACCCGCACGTTGCCCTCGGTCAACCCGAGGAGCGCCGAGACCTCGTAGGTGGACAGTCCCTCGACGTCGCGAAGCGTTACGACCGCCTGCTGGGGCTCTGGCAGCTCGCGCACCGCGTCGCGGATCGCGCGCACCACGAGCGCGTCGTCCAGGTGTGCGCTCACGAGGTCGTCGAGCGGCGTCGGCGGATCCGTCCACGCGCCGCCCGCGTCGAAGCGCGACTGCTCGACGGTGGGCTCGGCGAAGGCCGTGTCGACGGGGACCTGCTTGCGGTCGCGGCTCCCGGCGGTCCGTGAGCGGTTGACGAGGATCTTGAAGAGCCATGTCTTGAACGAGGACCGGCCCTCGAACTTGTGCACGCCGCGGAGCACCGCCACCCAGGTGTCCTGGGCGACGTCCTCGGCGGCGGCGTCGCTGTCGACGTGGTACCGCGCGACGCGGACGAGCGAGCTGTGGTACCGGCTCACCAGCGCCCGGAAGGCGTCCTGGTCGCCGACGAGGAGCTTCTCGAGCAGCACCTCATCGTCCACGGTTGCAGCGTACTTCCGGGTCCTGCCCGCACCGCCTCCGAGCGCGGTGGCGCGCTCGCTCCTCTCGGTAGTCTCGGCGCACCGAGGGGGACCATTGCCACCAGCACGTGACGCACCGGGGCTCACCGAGCGCACCGCCGTCGAGCTTGCCCGCGCGCTCGACGAGGGCATGACGACGAGCGAGGCCGTGACGAGCGCGCTGCTCGAGCGCATCTCGGCGATCGACGCGCCCGGCACGGACGTCGCGCTGCGCTCGGTGCTGGCGGTCGCGCCCGACGCGATGGGCGACGCGGCGCGCGCCGACGCGGAGCGCGCGATCGGGCGGGCGCGCTCCGCGCTGCACGGCGTGCCGATCGTGATCAAGGACAACATCGAGGCGGTCGGGCTCCCGGGAACTGCGGGCGCCACGTCGCTGCTCGCGCGCACCGTGCGCGTCGACGCCCCGCTCGTGCGTCGCCTCCGCGACGCCGGCATGGTGGTGCTCGGCTCCACGAACCTCTCGCAGTGGGCGAACCTGCGCTCGCCGCGCTCGACGAGCGGCTGGTCGGCGGTCGGTGGGCTCACCGCCAACCCCTACCGGCTCGACCGCAGCGCCGGCGGCTCGTCGTCGGGCTCGGGCGCCGCGGTCGCGGCCCGGCTCGCGCCGCTGTCGGTCGGCACCGAGACGGACGGCTCGATCACCTGCCCGGCCTCGCTCAACGGCCTCGTCGGGCTGAAGCCCGCGGTGGGCGCGATCCCCGCGAACCAGGTGGTCCCGCTCTCAAAGAGCCAGGACAGCCCCGGGCCGATGGGCCGGACCGTCCTCGACGTCGCCCTGCTCTACGAGGTCCTGGCTGCGATCCCGGGCGTCGCGGACCGCGTGCGAGCGGGTGCGACGGGCCTGCGCGTCGGTGCGGCGACGACGCTCGTCACGTCGCACCCCGGCACGGACGCCGCGTTCGGCCACGCGATCGCCGCCCTCGAGCGCGCAGGTGCGACCGTGTCCGACGTGGCGTACCCCGCGACGCCCCCCGAGGTGGACGCCGACGAGCTCACCGTCCTGCTGTGCGAGATGGCCGACGACCTCTCGGCGTACCTGGGGTCGCGAGACGGCGACGGGCCGCGCACCCTCGCCGAGGCGATCGCCCACGAGGACGCGAACCGCGAGGTCGAGCTGCGGTACTTCGGCCACGAGTTCTTCGAGCGCGCCGTGGCTTCGGGCGGGCGGTCGTCGGCGGACTACGCGCCCGCGCGCGAGCGCAGCGTCGCGTGGGCGACCGCCCAGTGCCTGGAGCCGGTCCTCGGCGCGGTCGACCTCGTCGTCGCCCCTTCCTACGGCCCCGCGTGGAAGAGCGACCTGACCCTCGGTGAGCACCCCGCGGCGTACTCGGGCATCTGCAGCGGCCCGGCGATCGCGGGGTGGCCGATCGCGACGGTGCCCATGGGACTCGTCGACGGGCTGCCAGTCGGGCTCGCCCTCGTCGGGCGTCCGGGCTCCGAGGCGGTGCTCCTCGCCGCGGCGGCCGGCGTCGAGCGCGAGCTCGGGCTGCACGACGGCGGGCTCCTCGAGCCGCAGTTCCTCGCTTCGAGCCGGTCCTAGGGAATACCCGGCGCGCCCTCGCGTTTTCAGCGTCATGCCTGCTGTCACCGTCGACGACCTCACCACGCTCGCGCGCATCGAGCGGCCCGCGCCCACCGCACGGCCGCGTCCCGTGCGCTCGGTCACGACCGCGCCCAACGGCCTCGAGGGCGAGGGCTTCCCGGTCCGTCGCGCGTTCCACGGGATCTCGATGGCCGACCTCGACCCGTTCGTGCACATGGACCAGATGGGCGAGGTCCTCTANNACCTACATGATCGACGGCACCTTCCAGCACCGCGACTCGATCGGCGGCGGCGGGCTCATCGAGAACGGCGGCACCCAGTGGATGACCGCGGGCGCGGGCATCCTGCACATCGAGCGCCCGCCTGAGGCGCTGGTCGCGTCGGGCGGCCTGTTCCACGGCGTCCAGCTGTGGGTGAACCTCCCGTCGCGCGACAAGATGGTCGACCCGCGCTACCAGGACATCACCCCCGGTGC
>PLCI01000149.1:0-221 GCA_003135595.1 Acidimicrobiaceae bacterium
GCCTCCAGCCGCGCCTGCACGGTGCGGTTCGCCGCCACGCCGCCGGCGACGACGAAGCGCAATTGCTGCACGCCATGCTGCGCAGCATGGGTTGCAGCATAGGCCGCCATCGCCCGCTCGCTGCGCTCGGCCAGCTGACGCGCGATGGCGCCCTGCACGGCCGCCGCCAGGTCGCGCCGGTCCGCCGGCGACGCCGCCCGCTCCGCCAGCCGCGCCGCCGC
>PLCI01000149.1:229-26216 GCA_003135595.1 Acidimicrobiaceae bacterium
TTGTCGAAGGCCTCGCCGGCGGCGTCGTCGATGGTCGAGCCCAGCCGCTTGCAGGCGCCGATGCCGGCCACGTCCAGCAACTGGCAGTGGCCGCCGGAAACCAGCAGCAGCAGGAACGGATACGGCGCATCCGCCGCCAGCCGCGCCGAGACCGCGTGGCCCTCCAGGTGGTTGACCGCGATCAACGGCTTGCCCGCCGCCAGCGCCAGACCCTTGGCGAACGACAGCCCCACCATCACCGCCCCGATGAGCCCCGGCCCCGCGGTCGCGGCGATTCCGGCGATGTCGGCCAGGGCGACGTCCTCGGCCGGGGCCGAAGGTCCGTGCGGGCGGATCCGCCGAGAGATCGCGGCTCGTCGTGATCGCTTCGAGTGGGCGTTCATGAGACGATTGCGGGCCACCCCGAAGAGCCAGGGCGCCTCGGCATCGGGTGGGATGTCATCGAGGCGTTGCCAGGCGATCAACATGACGTCGGCGAGGATGTCTTCTGCATCGATTCCGTCGCCTCCCGAGAGCCGATTCCGCAGGTAGCGATGGATCGCGTCGGCGTGGTTCTCGACGAGGACCGAGAATCGCTGCTCGCGACGCCTGTCAGTCCCCATGACGCTCCTGATCCGCAGGCACAGTGACCCGCATTGCGCAGTTTCACGATAGCCACGGACCTTTCAGGTGTCCCGCGGACTGTCTCGGATCACGCGCCTACCGCCAAGTCCCATGACGCCTTCGCACGAGCGCTCCGCCACCAAGCTGCTCGAATCGTGCCGTTACCTGGCGTCGGCCGCCACGACGTGGAACGCCACCCGATAGACGAGTGTGTCGTCGTCGATCGGACCGGCGTGGGCGGCGCGTGCTCGCAGCGCCTCGAGGTCGCGCTCGCCGGATCGTCGGAGGTCCTCGCGCGTGACCTCTGCGAACGCCATGAGCTCGATGGAGTCGATCTCTATCTGACCGGCACCGAGCTGGTAGCGCCGGCCGGGCTGCACTCGCGGGGACTTCCAAAGTCGGATCGAGACGCTGATGTCACCGTTGAGCACCCCCGCTCGCAGCGCCTCGCTGAACTGCACGTGGCGAGGCTAGGACCGCCTCTCACGGCATCGCCTTGCCGAGCCCCCTTGGCCCGGAGTCATCTGCCACGAATCTGTCCTCAACCAAGTGGTTGACAACGATCGTCCGGGGTGCCAGTATTCAACCAATGAGTTCAATACAAGCCACGGCGCCCGATTCCTCGCTCAACGACATCTTCGCTGCGCTCGCCGATCCCACCCGAAGGGCCATCCTCGGGCGCCTCGCCACAGGCGAGTCCTCGGTGAACGAACTGGCCGCACCGTTCCCGATGAGCCTCCAGGCGGTGTCCAAGCACCTCAAGGTGCTGGAGCGAGCCGGCCTGATCAGCCGCGGGCGACAGGCGCAACTTCGGCCCTGTCGACTCCGGCCCGACTCGCTTGCCCGGGCGACGGGCTGGCTGGACTCCTATCGGGCCCTCTGGGACTCGAGCTTCGACCGACTCGACGAGCACCTTCGCTCAACGCAGAAAGGGAACCATGACTGATCCAACGACTCCGGACATCTCGATCACGCGTCGGTTCGAGGTGCTCCCCGACGCCGTTTTCCGGGCCTGGACGGATCCCGCGCAGTTCGCCCAATGGTTCGGCACCTCGCCGACCACCGTCGAGGACGTCGCCATGGACGTGCGTGTCGGCGGTGCGTGGAGGGCCCGCATGGTCCTCGGCGACGGCACGACGATCGCCTGGCACGGCTCGTACACCGAGCTCGAGCCACCACACCGACTGGCCCTCACCCTCGCGGACCGTCCCGGCGACGAGTTCGAGCTGGTCACGGTCGACTTCGACGAGCGCGACGGCGGGACCGAGATGACGTTCACCCAGTCCGGCGGGCACATGAACGCCGAGCAGTACCGCGAGGCAGAGCACGGATGGCGCGCGTTCTTCGACGACCTGGAGGCAACCCTCGCCACCGCGATCGACGCGCCAGCGGGCTGACGATGAATGCGAGTCGAGGTGGCCATCGCGGGCCACCTCGACCCGCTCTCGTCAGTGAGCCGGACAGCTGTTGGTGAACGTCTTGCCCACGAACTCGGGATAGCCAAGCAGCGTCAGCTTGTTCGAGCCGTACTGGGCGTCCTTCCCGAAGGTAGCGACGCTGGTGTGGACGTTGCCGAACTCCAGCGTGCACGTGCCCGCGTGGTTCGCCTCGCTCCAGTACGGGTAGAAGTGGCCCGGCCCCTTCGGAGGCACGACGCACCCGGACGGGTGCCCAGTCCCGCAGTTCATCTCGCTGAGCGCGACGTCGGTCTGGAAGAACAGCTGGGCGTAACTTCGTCCGCCGTTGGTTTGCGGCAACGACTCGACGAAGCTCGACGGCAGCTTCGGCGTCACCGACGCCGACGTCGGCCACTCCCCGCCGTAGTACCCCGAGCCGTCGAAGTCGAGGTCCCCGTTCTGGAACAAGTTGTTCTGGCAGCCACTGACCTCGTTCGGCGGCACGGTGTCGCTCGGATTCCCGTCATAGCCGGCATGGACGTCGCCCGCGGCGTAGCACAGCGCGTCACCGGTCTCCGGTCCCTCCGCGCCGCCCGCTGTCTCGTACGGTCCCGTGCACCCGTTGTACGTCCCCCCCACGTCGGAGGGGTCAAACGGGTTGCTGGCCAACGCGTTCGTCAGGCTCGTGCAGGCCTCGAAGTGGCCGATCTCGAACTCCGTCGAGATGTTGGTCTGCAGCGCGGCCCAGGGGATGAAGTTGCCGGACGCGGCGGTGTTGTACTCGGGCTGGAAGTTGAAGGGGGTGCCCGAGCAGTTGACGATCGACGTGTTCTGGAACCCGTTCTTCGCCGAGGCCTGCATGAAGCCGGTCTGACCTGTCGTCGAGTCATGGACGATGATCATCAAGGCGTGTTGTCCTGGCTCGCCAGGCACTGCCTGGTTGGCGATGTGCACGCTGATCTTGTCGCCTGGGTTCATGAGCAGCGTCTTTGCGTTCGGAATGGCTGACGCCCGGTTCGACAGCTGCGGGCTCGGTGGTCCCGCCGGAACGCCATCGGTCTGGATGAACGCGAAGTTGATCGGTTCCTCGCAGTTGGTGTTGCACTGCGCGTACTGGGCGGTGCACTCGAGGCTGTCGATCGTCAGCGCCGCGCACCAGTGCGTGTTGTCGCAGCTGGTGCTGTCGATCCAGGGCGCGTTGCCAGGCGGGTAGAACTGCATCTCCATGAATGCGGAGCCGCCGCCCGGGTAGAGGTTCGGGCTGCACTTCGCGGCCGCCGTCGAGCACTTTGCCGGAGCGTTGGCGTTCGAGTTGGGCTTGCAGGGCAGCTGGGGATACGAGTTCCCGTCACAGAGCGCCATCGACAGCCACGGCGCCGGGGACAGCTGGAAGTAGTGCGAGACGTCGCTGCCGGGACTTGCCACGGTCGGGAGCGCCGTCGGGTCGGCGCCGAGCGTGAGATGCCACATCACATTGTTCCCGGACGACGGCTTGTTCGACAGGAACGTCGCGTCCGGCTCGTCGTGTCCGATGTACACGCCGTTGTCCCAGAACCTGTTGCTCCAGTTGTTCTGGTTGGACACCCCAGGCAGTCCCTTGATGTCCGTGCAGTTGAATCCCCTCAGGGGCGTCTGCGCGGGGCTGTTGCCGTTGCAGTCGAGCTCGCCATGTGTCCTCGCTCCCGCGTAGAGCTTGGAGATGTTGTGGGTCAGCGCCGTCGGTCCTTGCGCGGCACTCGAGATGGCCGTCGGCAGCGCGGCGACGACCAAGAGGCCGACCAGTCCGATGCCGATGGCGGGCTTGCGGGATCGCCACTTCACAACGCGCATGTCGCCCCCATTGTTCGTCCTCACGTGCGTCAGGTGAGCGGAATATATCGCCGCGTCCGTGCCTGCGCTCGGGGACGGCATGGGGCGAAGCCGACCCACGCAAATGACCGTCGCGCGCCCGAGACGGGACTACGGGAGCGGGGCGAGGAGCTTGGCGTCAGGAGCGGACCTGACCGACATCGTGTAGAAGTCGCGGATCCACCAGGACTGGAAGTACGTCGAGGGCGCCTCGATCATGCCGGGCAGCAGGCTGGCGCCGTTGGACCCACTGACGGGTGCGTTCTTCGCCCCGTGGTACGTCGAGTACTGGACCCAGTCGGTGTTGATGTCCAGCTCCATGCCGCGGACCGCGCCCGCGTCAACCAGGAGGTTCGCGAGCGACGTGATCGCGAGGCTGGGGCCGCCCACATAGACGAGCGCGCCATTGCGGGTCACGCCGATGCCCGAGCGCCAGACGAAGAACCCGCCGCCGAGCGTCGCCCCCCACTGGGAGTTGTCGTTCGCAATAAGACCGGGCACCGGCTTCCCGTTGTTGACGATGAGGTTCAGGTTCTGGCGCACCGAGGCAACGCGCGACGACATCGCGACCTGGCTCCCCCAGGCGCCTACGGTCGCCGATCCGTCTCTGTAGACGACGAGCGACGCAGCGCCGGGACGCAGCCGCGCGATCATCCTGTGGTCCGTGTAGTACCCGCCGTTCGAGTCCGAGAGGCGGAAGCCGGAGTTGAACGCGGCGTCAAGCGTGCGCGCGGCGAAGGGCGTCACCGGCGCGGAGTGTGTGTAGGGACCGCCGCCAGGAATCCCCGAGCTCGACGAGCTCGAGTACAGCTGGGCGCGCAGGAGCCTCGTGTCCATCCACGCGACGCCCACAACGAAACTGGTGTGCAGAGCGTCGGGACGGACCGTCGTAGTTAGCACCGCGGGGATGCCGTCGACGGTTCGACCGGCCGGGTGCCAGACGCCCTCACCGGGCAGCCACGCCCCCGCCGGCGAGGCCAGTCGAGGCGGGATCGGCAGCGCGCCCCGGCCGGGCGTCGGCGGCAGCGTCGGCCCCGTGAACGATCCCGCTGGCGGCTTGCCGCCGACCTTGGGGGGATTGAGCCGGTACCACTCGGTCTCGATCAGGTTCACCACCCCGCCGAGCCCGTGCCCGCGGAACCACTCCGCGGCGCGCGAGGACACCGACGCGCCGTAGGACGGGTTGAGCAGTGCAGGGATGAAGCTGCTGCAGAACAGGATCATGAAGGCCAGGAACGAGACGAGGAGCCCTGCCCTTATCCTTCGCCACCTGAACTTCCTGCGCCTCGAGTCCGCGAGATCGTCGCGCTCGCTCCTTGCCGACGGCGACGGCGGTCGCACTGACGGCGGCTGGCGATGAGCGCTGCGCGAGCGGGGCGAGCTCGGGCGCACCGAGTGCGCGCGTTGCGACGTTTCGTTCACAGGTTCACACTTGCACCTGAGCGGAGGATCCGTGCCGCCGATTACCTCTCGTTGCGTGTCCCTTTACCGATTCTTATACAAGCAGCCCCACCTGTCGCTCGCTTCGCCCGGGGTTCGCAGGGGTACCAAGAGGTTCACACCGTGACGCCGCTGCACGACGCGCGTCCAACTGGGTGTCTTCATTCGACGGTACCGTGCTCATCGGGCCTCGAGACGCACAACCGCGTCTGTGCCGCCTCCAGGTGCGGCTTCGAGCCACGTCGTCCCACCTGAAACGCGAACCAGCTGGGCGACGATGGCAAGTCCGAGGCCCGTACCGTCCCTTGGCGCTCCCTCAGAGCGCCAGAAGCGATCGAAGGCGCGTGCGCGATCTGACGCGCTCATCCCGGACCCCGAGTCGATGACGTGCACGTCGACGTGCCCGCTGTGGGACTCAGCTGTGAGGGACACGTCGCCGCCCACCGGGGTTGCGTCGAGTGCGTTGGCCAGGAGATTGTCGAGGACCTGGTCGAGATGGCCCGGACAGGCGAGCGCCGTGAGCGATGCTTGCCGACCGCCTCCCGCGAAGTCACATCGCAAGGCGACGTGCCGCTCCTCGGCGAGCGCGCTCCACGCGTCGGCGCGTTCCTTCAACACCTCGCCGACGTCGAGCGCCACCCGCCCTGGCCGCTTGCCGTCCGATCGGGCGAGCTCGAGCAGGCCGTCCACGACTCGTGAGAGCCGGTCGATCTCTGCGATGACTTGCAGGGAGTCATCTTCGTGACCGGGCTCGAGGGCCCCCGCGAGATTCTCGAGTCGGAGCCGCAATGCCGTCATCGGCGCTCGGAGCTGATGGGACGCGTCGGCCACGAACGCACGCTGGGTGTCCAACAGCTCGGTGATCCTGTCGGCCATCTCGTTCACCGTCGTTCGCAGCACGCGCAATTCGGCAGGGCCTCGTGTTGGGCCAACCCGTGTGCCGAGCTGGCCAGCTCCGAACCTCCCGAGCGCCGTCTCGATCTTCGCGAGGGGCCTCGTGAGCGAGACGGCCAGCAGGGTCCCGATGCCGGCTGCAGCCGCGAGCATGGCCGCGCCGAAGAGGGCGAGCTCGAGGCGGTCGCGGTTGAGCTTGGCGTGGAGGGCCGCGGCAGGCTCGGTCACGAGCAGCACGACGGATGCGTCCGCTGCTGCGCCCGACACCTTTGCCGTCGTGGACACCGCTGGCTGCTGGATCGCGACCGGGATGGCCACGTACAAGAGGTCGTCATCGGGGTCGCCTGACCCCTCTTCACCCTCGACCTTGCCCGATGCCGCGGCTCGCAGGATGGCCCTCGTCGAAGGGTCCGCCAGCTCCTCGCGAACCCCCGCGCCCGAGGACAGCTCGAGGTGCGAGTTCGAAACGACCGCGACGACGGCGTGGTCGTCGCTCGTGAACCGATCGATGATCGCGCGCGCGTCCGACCAATCGTGGCGCTGGAGCGAGGCTCCGACCAGCAGAGCGAGCGACGCACCGTCATTTTCGATCTCGGACAGCGCGGTCGTTCGAGCGTTGTTCGCGAGGCTGATGCCGAGCGGGAGCTCGAGCAGCACGATCACGGCGAGGGCGAAGGCGAGGAAGCCCGCGAGAAGGCGCCGTCTCATTGCGGGACGGTGAGGCGAAAGCCCACGCCCCTGCAGGTCTCGATCCAGTCCGGGTGCCCGAGCTTCCTGCGGAGCGACGCGATGTGCACGTCGACGGTCCGCGTCGTGCCGTACCAGTGCGGATCCCAGACCTCGGCGAGGATGTCGCGCCGCGTCACCATGGCGCCGGGATCGACCGCCAGCAGGGCCAGCAGATCGAACTCCTTTGGGGTGAGCGCGAGCTCGTCGCCATCGAGCACCACTCGGTGCTCTCGCCGGTCAATCTCGAGCGAGCCGATCAGCTGGGTACCGATCGTGCCCGGAAAGCCTGCAGTCCGACGCGTGACGGCACGGATGCGTGCCGCCAGCTCTCGGAAGCCGAAGGGCTTGACGACGTAGTCGTCGGCGCCGAGCTCGAGTCCCGTGACGCGATCGATCTCGTCGTCGCGAGCGGTCACCATGATGATGGGGACCGATGACCTCGCNNAGCACCAGGTCGGGGGTGGCTGCAGCGAGCGCCGCGGCGGCGGAGCTGACGTGTTGCACCTCGAATCCCTCTCGCCGGAGCCCGACGACAAGCGGATCCGCGATGTCTTGGTCGTCCTCGACGAGGAGGACCTTCATGGCCCGGCACCGCAGACGAGGTCCGGGTCCCAGCGGGTCATTGCCGACAGTCTGACGCTGCAGCGGCTCGGACAAGCAATCTTGCCCAAATCTTTACGTCGCTCTTGCCTCCCATTATCGGGAGATTCCGTACCGTTCTGGTGATGAGAGGGGCNNGCGCCGAGGCCGTGGGTGCTCCAGGCGGCGCTCATCGTCCTCGCCCTCGGATTCGGTGCGACCTTGGCGCTCGCGGTGACGGCCACCACCTGGTCGCAGATTCGGGCGCCCGGCGGCATTGCGACCTTCATCGGCAGCCTCACGGGCCTCGCCGGGACGTACCTCGCCCTCGTCATGGTGCTCCTGGTCTCCCGCGTGCCCGCCGTCGAGCGGGTGCTCGGCCAGGACGGCCTCCTGCGCTGGCACCGAAAGCTCGCACCGTGGCCGCTCTCGCTGATCGTGGCGCACGTGGTCTTCCTCACGGTGGGCTACGCCGAGGTCGCCAAGACCGGGGTGTGGCACGAGTTCGGCGTCCTCGTGAACTCGTTCCCCGACGTGCTGCTCGCGACGATCGGCTTCTTCATCATGGTCGCCATCGGCATCATCTCGATTCGCGCCATCCGTCAACGGATCCCCCGCGAGCGCTGGTGGGCACTGCACCTCTTCATGTACCTGGCACTCGCGATCTCATTCGCACACGTCATCGCGCTCGGCCCCTCCTTCGTCGGCCACCCACTCACGCAGATGCTGTGGAGCGCCCTCTGGGCCGCCACGGCTGGCCTCGTCCTCGTGTATCGCATTGGCCTGCCCATCGTGCGCACGATGCGACACCGCCTGGTGGTCGTCGAGGTGCGCGAGGAGACCCCGGGCGTCGTCTCGGTCGTGTGTCGTGGACAGAACCTCGAGCGTCTCGCGATCTCGGGCGGCCAGTTCTTCGAGTGGCGATTCCTGACCCGTGGCATGTGGTGGCAGGCCCACCCGTTCTCGATCTCGGCGCTGCCGCGCCCGCCGCACCTCCGGCTCACGGTGAAGGTGGTTGGCGACTTCACCGCCGCAGTGTCGCGGCTGCGGCCCGGGACCAAGATCGCCATCGAGGGCCCGTACGGCGCGTTCACGAGCCATCATCGCGACCGCGAGAAGGCGGCGCTCATTGCCGGGGGCGTCGGCGTCACGGCGGTCAGATCGCTCCTCGAGGACCTGCCCCGGGGCTGCGACCCGGTCGTCGTCCTGCGCGCATCTCGTCCCGAGGACCTGGTCTTCAGCGATGAGGTGGCAGAGCTCGTCCGCCAGCGCAAGGGGCGCGTCCACGAGCTCGTCGGCGCGAGGTCCCAGGTGAACATGCACGGCCTCATCGACCTCATCCCCGATCTGCGTCAGCGGGACGTCTACGTGGCGGGTCCCGAGCAGTTCGTGCTCGAGGTCTGCACGACGCTCAGGCGGCTCGGGGTCGCAGCCGACGCGACGCACGCCGAGGTGTACTCGCTGTGACGCGGGCATCCCGGCACGAAAGGATGACATGACCGGACGGCGATCGAGCCCCTTCAAGACGAGCCGTGTGCTCCTTGCCGCGACGTCCGCCGGCTTCGTCGTGGTCCTCTCGGTGCACGCGGTCATGCCAGGCCGCAAGGCGATTGCAGGATTCACGACGCCCCCGTCGACCACTCCCACGTCGACGCCCCCATCGGGAGCGACGCGCAGCGCGATAGGCGCGAGCGAGCAGTTCGGCTACGGGACGATCTCGGTGAAGGTGACGGTACAGGGCACGCACATCACCGCGGTCTCCGTCGCGAGTTTCCAGCCGCTTGAGTCGTACTCGCAGCAACTGACGGATTACGCGGTGCCCTATCTGACGAGCGAGGCGATGTCCGCACAGAGCGCGAACATCCAGGGTGTGTCGGGTGCGAGCTACTCGAGTGCCGGATTCGCCCAGTCGCTCCAGTCGGCGCTGGGCCAGCTGGGCCTCTGATGACCACGTCGGGGATCGGCGTCAAGAGCCAGGGGGCTCGACCGAGGGTGCACCTCGAAGAAGAGGTCATGGGCACGGTCGTGACCTTTGACATCTACGACGACGCCGGGGTCGCGCCGACCCTGCTCGCCCAGCACCTGGAGATGGCGCGCACGAGCCTGCACGACGCCGATCGGGTCTTCTCCACGTGGCGTGAGGCGAGCCCGATCAATCGGCTACGACGTGGTGAGCTCGGCCTGCGCGAGATGCCAACGGACGTCACCGACGTGCTCGCCAGCTGCATGGTGGCGCGCAGCCTGTCCGGAGGATGGTTCGACCCGTGGTCGATGCCCGGCGGCATCGATCCGACTGGGTACGTGAAAGGCTGGGCAACCCAGCGCGCCCTCGAGATACTCCTGCGATCTGGGGTGCGCAGCGCGATCGTGAACGCCGCTGGCGACATCGCGTGCGCCGGGGACCTCGGCATCGGCACGCCGTTCCGTGTCGGCATCGTGAATCCCCGGTCGCCCCGCGAGCTCGCCTGTGTGGTGACGCTGCGGGGCGCGATCGCGACATCCGGGGTCTACGAGCGTGGGCCGCACCTGATCGACCCGCACACCCGTCGCGCGGGGACCCGCGTCGAGTCAGCAAGCGTCACCGGTCCAGACCTCGGGCTGGCCGACGCGCTTGCGACGGCGCTCTGCGTGGGGGGCGCCGACGTACTCGAGCGAATCGAGGGCATCGAGGGCTACGAGGCACTCACGATTGGCAGTGACGGTACGCAGGCGCAGACCAGCTCCTTTCCCCTCGCCGAGTGACGGCGCTCGGCGCGACGAGCCATGACCGCCCCTCGGTGCATGGCCGGTCCCGCGGGCGATCCGGCTGAAGCGGCGAACCCCGACGTGTCGGCGCCCGATCCTGCGCACCGACACGGACTGACGCGCTATCGCCCGTCCTCGGCGGCATCGTGCCGTCATGCGCGTTCGCAGCTGGTATCGATGGGCTGATTGATCGTCCGTTGTGGGCTCGTTGCGGCCAGGGAGAGCCGCTGTCGTCATGCTGTTCCACTCGAACGATGACACAACGGCTTAAGGGGCTGCCTTGACGCTCTCCACACTCCAGAGGGACACGGCCGGGAACGACGCGGCGAACCCGGTTCGGGCAACCCGGTCCTGCTTGATGCCGTTCGATGGCTGGGGCTTGGCCCTGTTCGAACTCGTGACGAGCGGCTGACATGCGCATCCTTATCGCCGACGACGACGCGACCAGTCTCGTGAAACTCGAGGCGATCGCCACGAGGCTTGGGCATGAGTGCGTCACCGCGACGGACGGGTCCGACGCGTGGGATCTCCTGTCAACGTCGAGTGTCGACGTCTTGCTCATCGACTTGACGATGCCCGGCTTCGATGGCCCGGGGCTCTGCCGGCGGGTGCGTCAGGAACTGAGTGATCGGTACGTCTACGTCGTGTTCATCACCGTGCTCGGGAACCATGAGCAGGCCCTCGAGGCCATGAGTGCGGGCGCCGATGACTACCTCGCGAAGCCGTTGGATCCATTGTCGGTGCGGACCCGGCTCATCGCCGCGGAACGCGTCACTGAGCTGCACCGTCAGCTCGTCGAGGTCCAGGCGAAGCTGGTGCAAGCCACGGCCGACGCCACCGAGCGCTCCCTCACCGACGCGCTGACGGGGCTCAGCAACCGGCGGCGCATGGAAGAGGACCTGGCGAACATGCATGCGCGGGCGCAACGCCTCATGCGCACCTACGGCGTCGCGCTCTTCGACCTAGATCACTTCAAGTCGTACAACGACCACTACGGCCACCTCAGCGGCGACGAGATCCTTCGCCGGGTCGCGCACCGTTTCGTCAATGACGTGCGGGCAGGCGAGCGCGTCTACCGGTGCGGCGGGGAGGAGTTCCTGCTCCTCATGGACGACTGCACGCCCTCGGGTGCGCTCGTCGCTGCCGAGCGGCTGCGGGTCGCGATCGCGGACCTTGCGATCCCGCACGAGTCACGTCCCGATGCGGCGTACTCGGTGACGCTGAGCGGCGGCGTCGCCTGCTGGGATCCCCTGTCTGGGTTGACGGTCGCCGAGCTGCTCGAGCAGGCGGGCCAGTCGCTATTCGAGGCGAAGTCCGCGGGACGAAACCGCATCTGCTCGGCGAGCGACTCTTTCTCGATCGCCCAGAGGGACTGACCGATCGGTCGCTCCGGAGCCGCGTTCGGACCAGCCGCGCGTGCGCCTACGAGATCCAGCTCGTTCCCGTGAGCTCCTCGGAGCGCGTCCAGAGCGCGCGAGCGGTCGCTGCGTCGTGGGAGCGCCTGCTCGACGACACCACCCGTGGATAGCCGCGCTGCTCGAAAGGACGGCCATCCGGGCCGGAGTAGGCACCATTGGCGATGTCGGGCACCGTCGCTGCAAACAGCGCGGGAAGCGCACCCATCTGTGCGCTCTGCGCGAAGAACCGATTGCCGACCTTCATCAGCTCGTCCTGGAACGAGTCGGTGTGCGCCTGCAGGTCAGTGGCTGCGTAACCGGGGTGAGCGGCCACCGCCCGGCGACCCGAGTCCGAGTCTGCGAAGCGTCGGGCGAGCTCGTAGGTGAACAGGAGATTCGCGAGCTTCGACTGGGCGTAGGCACCCCAGCGTCGGTAGCGACGACGCTCCCAGTTGAGGTCGTTCACGTCGACATGGCCCGTTCGATGCATCTGGCTCGACATCGTCACGACGCGATCGGCGATCCGATCCAACAGCAGGCAGGTCAGGGCGAAGTGGCCGAGGTGGTTCGTCCCGATCTGCAGCTCGAAGCCGTCCGCGGTCGCACGCCTCGGCGTCGCCATGACGCCCGCGTTGTTGATCAGAACGTCGATCTCGTCGAGATCAGCCGCGAACGAACGCACCGAGCGCAGGTCCGCGAGGTCGAGGTGGCGAACCTCGACGTGGGGCCCCAACCCCGAGGCGACGCGCGCGCCCTTCGCCTCGTCACGGCACGCCATCACGACGCGCGCCCCCGCTCGCGCGAGGTCGCCTGCGATCACCGCGCCGAGCCCGCTGCTCGCACCGGTCACGACGTAGGTCCGGCGCTGCTGGTCGCCGAGGTGCGCTGCGGTCCACCTCGTCATCGATCCGACGCTACCTGTGGCCTGGCGTCGCTCCGATGGTCGCTCGGTCGTTCAGCGTGTCCGAATGCCGGATCGGGCGGCGCTCACGAGGCGCGTCGCACCGAGCAGCGCGATCACCGCCGCGACGACCGCCACCGCCGCCTCGCCGGCGAGGGGCCACGCCCATGGCGACGCGGGGGTACCGAGCTGGTTGCTCCCGAGCACCCATGGTGCGGTACGCGCGACGGCGATCCACCACACGAGGATCGCGCCGGCAATCGCCACCGTGCAGACGACGAGGACGCTGGCCCCGATCCCCACGGCGCGCACGAGCCGCGGAGACATGTCCACGTGCCGCTCGACGGCAACCGCAGCGATCGTCCACGCCACGACCATCGCGACGACGAGCAGCGCCCATGAGATGAATGCGCCCGAGTAGACGAGCGAGGCCCCGTTGCGCTGCGCATTCGTCAGATGGTGCGCCCATGCCGCCAGTCCCGCGGTCGAGGCGACGGCCACGACTGTCAGCCCGCACGCGGCGAGCACGGGCCGGCGCGCGAGGCGCCAGCGCCCCGCTGCCAGCGCGCCGCGGAGGCTCGGCAGGGCCGTCGCCACCACGCCGAGCACCGCGAGGGCGCCGAGCACCGCGAGCACCACGACGATCCCGTACATCAGGTCCGGCACGAACCGGTCTCGAACCGACACGCCCACCTGCCAGTGCTCGGTGAACTTCGCGAATCCGCAGCCCGCGACGACGAGCGCTGCCCACGCGACAAGGATCACGCGCGCGCCCGCACGCACCCGATCAGCCGGCGGTCGGTCGCGCCCCACGAGCGCGTGCTCGCGAAGCCGCTCCTTCAACCCGGCCAGCTGCAGCGAGCGACGGAGCGAACGCGATGGTGCGTGTCCCTCCGAGACGTCCTCGACCATGGCGAGCAGCTCGGAGCCATAGCGTTCGCGCCACCGCGCCGGGTACCACCGCAAGATGCCTCGATCGCCGTTCATGTCGGCCGCAGGTCGATGGCGCCTAGGCCCAGCCTGGTGCTGCCGGTCGCGACGACGCGGGCCATGCTCTGCATCGCGGCTGCCAGCTCGGCTCGTCCCGCAGCCGTGATCTCGTAGGGGCGACGGCGATCGTCGGCAGGCAGCGGCGCGATGAGGCCTCGCTCCTCGAGCCGCGTGATCGCGCCATAGAGCGAGCCTGGACCGAGATGCACGCCGGCGAACTGCTCGATGTCCCGGGCAAGCGCGTGCCCGTGCTTGGCCCCGGCGGCGAGGCTCGTGAGCACCAGCACCGTCGGCTCGTTGTTGCGGCCCCGCTTCTCCGTCATGCGAGCATGCTACTACGTCGTACGTAGTTACGCAAGACGTAGCAAACCCGTCTGGCGACTCAGACCCCGGGTCCGCCCTCGAGCACTGGTCGTCCTCGGGCGTCCTCGATGACGCCGGCGATGCCGAAGCGCCGCTCGAGGAGCGCCGGGACCTCCGATCGGCTGACCGTGGTCGTCACCGGCGGCTGTCCGATGCCGCGCTCCACCAGCGTGGGCTCGTCGAATTGGTAGAAGGTGAGGCAGCGGTCGACGCGTCGGGCGCCGGCGATCACGCCGGACACGAAGGGCGACGACGGGTGCGTGGACGTGTACCAGTTCGCCACCTCGATGTCCACCATCGGCACGGGCTCGGGCACAAAGCCGTAGAGCGCCGTCCAGTCGCCGTCCTGGTGGACCTGCAGGACGATCTCGGCGCCCTCTTCGATCAGCCGGTAGTGCCAGCCTGACTGGTCAGACTCCGCACCGACACGGAAGGGAATCGGGTCGAGGAGGCCGCCGCCGCCGAAGCCGACGTCGACGAGCCACGGCTCGCCACAATCCACGGTGCGCAGCACGAGGTGGTTGAGCGGGCCGGGACCGTCGTCCGCGTTGCCTCTCACCCGGGCGAGCATGGGCTCGACCACGTCGATGTTGATGGCGTGCAGAGCTGCCATGAACAGGAGGTTGTGCTCGAAGCAGTACCCACCGCGTCGACGAGCGACGAGCTTGTCCTCGAGCTGCGCTGGATCCAGTGACACCGCTCGGCCGGCACTGGAGTCGAAGTTCTCGAACGGCACCGACGTGGCGTGTGAGCGGTGCATCTCGGCAAGCGAGGCTGGGTGGTCCAGCCCGATCCTCGTCAGGTACGCGTCGAGGTGCTTCAGCGTCAACAAGCGTGTCGAGGTTATCTCGACCTGCAATCGTAGAGTGATGCGACGGCTCGGGTTGCTCGTCTCGACCGGTGCGCTCGCGGCTTCGCTCCTCGTCGTCCCCACCGTGCGCTCGGAGGCGACCATCGTCGCAGCACGTGATCACCTCCAGGTCACCGGCTACGCGACCGACGGGACCGCACCGTCGACGATCGCCGCGCAGGCACCCGCCCTCACGACGGTCGGCATTGATGGTGTCGGCGTGACGATTGCGGGCAACGACGTGGCGGCGCCGTCGGCAGGCGCGCTGGCGCTGCTCGCGACCGCCCACGCGCACGGGCTTCGAGCGGTGCTGCTCGTCGGCAACGGCGCGGTGTCGGGCGAAGCCACGCGCCTCCTCACCTCTCGAGCCAACCGTGCGCGCGTCGCGGCGAAGCTCGTCCGTCTCGTTCAAGTGCAGGGATGGGACGGCATCACCGTCGACCTCGAGGCGCTCGCACCTCGTGATGCCGCCGGCCTCGTGGCCTTCGTCGCGCGACTGCACCAGTTGCTCCCCCATCGGTGCCAGCTCGCCGTTGACGTCAGTGCAACCCCGTCACTCGCCGAGTACCCCGTGAACGGCTACCACCTCAGGTCGCTCAGCCGCGTCGCTGACGTCGTGCTCATGGCATACGACGAGAGCGGGACGTGGTCGGGCCCGGGACCCATCGGCGGCCTTCCCTGGCAACGCGCGAGCATCGCCGCGGTCCGCCGGCTCGTGCCCGCCCGCCGGCTCGTCCTCGGCGTCGCGGCCTACGGCTACACGTGGCCCCCCGGCCGACGCGTCCACGACGGGATCGCCGTCACGGACCGACAAGCGCGCAGCCTGGCCGCCCACTCCCACAAGCGGCCCCGGTGGATCCCATCGCAGGGCGAGTGGACGGTCCGGCTGCGCAACGGGACGGTGCTGTGGTGGTCCGACGTCCGCTCCTATCGGCTGCGCCGGGTCATCGTGCTGCACGACCATCTCGCGGGCCTCGCGGTCTGGCAGCTGTCATCGTCCGACCTGCTGCCCAGACGGTGAACGCCGCGCTGCCCACGGTCGACAAGCCACCGAGCCGCTCGATCTGGAACCTGCTGATCGGGCGCCCGCTCCGATCGAGCGACGCCTCCCAGGAGCAGATCACGCCCGTCGAGGGGCTGTCGGCGCTCTCCCTCGACGCGCTGACCTCGGTTGCGTACGGCCCCGAGGCGATCATCGTCGTGCTCGCGCTCGCTGGGGCGAGCGCCCTGCACCTCATCCTGCCGATCACGCTCGCGATCATCGCGCTGCTCACGATCCTGGTCGTCTCCTACCGCCAGGTGATCGACGCGTACCCAGGCGGCGGTGGCGCCTACGCGGTGTCGCGGGCGAACCTCGGGGCCGGTGCGAGCCTGCTCGCCGGCGGCTCGCTGATCGTCGACTACACCCTCACGGTCGCGGTCTCGATCGCGGCGGGCGTCGGCTCGCTCACCTCGGCGTTCCCCTCGCTCACCTCGCTCACGGTGCCCATGTGCCTCGCGATTCTCGGGGTCATCACGCTGCTCAACCTTCGCGGGCTCGGTGCAAGCGCACGCGCATTCCTCCTGCCCACGCTGCTGTTCATCGTCGGCCTGCTCGCGATCATCGTCGTCGGGCTCATCCACCCGCTGGGCCGGCACCACGCCCAGCCCGGGCACTCGCTCCTCTCGACGCACTCGCTGCAGGCGGTGTCCGTGCTCCTGATCCTGAAGGCGTTCTCCGCGGGCTGCAGCGCGCTCACGGGCGTCGAGGCGATCGCGAACGGCGTGCCACTCTTCAAGGCGCCGAGGGCGGTGCGTGCGAAGCGAACCGAAGTCCTGCTCGGCTCGATCCTCGGTGTCATGCTCCTCGGACTCGCCGTGCTCGGGGAGCGCTGGCACGTCGGACCTCGGTCGGGCCAGACGGTCCTTAGCCAGATCATGGGCATGGCGGTCGGCCGGCACTGGGCGTACTTCGCGGTGTCGCTCACGATCACGATCGTCCTGTCACTGGCCGCGAACACGTCGTTCGGTGGACTCCCGATCCTCACGAGCCTGCTCGCTCGGGACAACTACCTCCCCCACTTCTTCGGCCTCCGAGATGACCGGCAGGTCTTCGGCAACGGCATCTGGGTGCTCGCGATCCTGTCCGCGGGACTGCTCATCGCCGTAGGGGGCAACACCATCTCGATGATCCCGCTCTTCGCGATCGGGGTCTTCACCGGCTTCACGCTCTCCCAGTCCGGGCTCGTGGTGCACTGGTGGCGGACCCGTCCCGAGCGCTGGCGCTACCGCGCCGTCGTGAACGGCCTCGGCGCGGTCGTGACGCTGCTCGCGACCGTCATCTTCCTGATCACGAAGTTCCAGGCGGGCGCGTGGGTCGTCGTCGTCGCGATCCCCGCGTTCATCGTGCTCTTCGCCCGGATCCACGCGTACTACCATCGCTCCGCCCAAGAGATTGGGGCCGGCGCGGTGCCTGGACCTCCGGTCGCGAGGCCGTCACTCGTCATCGTCCCGGTCAACAACGTGTCGACGATCACCCAGCACGCGATCGCCGAGGCGCTCTCGCTCGGAGGCGACGTGGTCGCCCTCTACGTCTCGCTCGACTACCCGGACCGAGACCAGCACGAGAGTGCCGAGATCGAGGCGCTCTGGCGAGCGTGGCACCCTGGCCCGCCACTCGAGGTGCTGCACACCGAGTTCGCGTCGGTCGTGGGGCCGATCGTCGAGTACATCGACCGAGCTCGAGCGAAGGGCGACCGCCAGATCGTGGTCCTGATCCCCGTCGTCGAGCCGCGCCGCCTGCGGTATCGACTCCTGCACAACCACATCGACCTGGTCCTCAGCGCCGCCCTGCGCAAGCGCACCGACGTCGTCGTCGCGCGCGTGCGAGTGCCGATCGAGGCGCGCCGTCGCTCAGGCTGACGAGCGGACCGTCGAGCGATGCGGCGCGGTCGTGACCGACGCGTGTCCCAACAGGTCGGCCAGGTTGCCGGCGTAGAAGCGCTCGCAGTCGGCGTCGCCGACGCCCGCCAGGGCCTCTTCGAACTTCGCCAGCGGGTCCCGCCCCCCCTCGGGGTGCGGGTAGTCGGTCGAGAACATGAACAGCTCGGCGCCCGCCTGCTCCATCATCCAGCCGACCGGCTCGCCTGGGAACGGCGTGAACTTGAGGTGCCGTCGCACGTAGTCCGAGGGCTTCGCTTGCAGGTTGCGCAGCGGCTCCTCGGTGCGTCGGAACGCCCGCTGGCCGTAGTCGAGGTGGTGCAGCCAGGACACGACCCAGCCCGCGCCCTGCTCGATGCAGCCGCCACGCAGACCGGGGTGGCGATCGAAGAGCCCGTCGAGGATGAGCGCACCGAGGAAGACCTCCGGGGAGTGATGGATCGCGAGGTAGTCCTTGGACCGAACGTTCTCCCCGCCGCCGAGGTGGTCGGTGACCGGCATCCCGTTGTTGTGGAACGCAGGATCCAGCAGCCGCCCGCCGCCGCCGACGTGCAGGACGAACGGGACGTCGGAGCGCTCGAGCAGCGACCAGAAGTCGTCGAGCGCGGGATGCGTCGGCGCTCGCTCCCCTGCCGCGGTGGAGGGGACCATCACCGCGGCGCAGCCCGCTTCGATGGCCTCGGCGGCGCACGCAACGGCTCGCTCGGGGTCGACGAGCGGGACGAAGCCGACAGCCAGGAGCCGGGGATCGTCGGCGCAGAAGTTGGCCATCGCACGGTTCTGCGCGGACGCGCCCGCGTAGAGCCGCTCGGCGTCCTTGCCCGTGAACATGGCTGTCGCGAAGGTGGCGAAGACCAGCTGGGCATGAAAGCCCAGGAGGTCCAGCACGCGGCTGCGCTCGACGGGGTCGAAGCCACCCATGGCCGACCAGCCCTTGTCAGTCATCAGCCGCTCCTCGGCGAGCGTCGCCTTCTCGGGGTCGGATCGCCGCGAGCGTGCCTTGGCGACCGCGTCGTCGAGCACCGGCTGCAGGGCCTCCATGCCCCCTCGGCGCAGACGGTCACGCTGCGACGGCTCGATGAAGTCGTCGAGGAAGTCGGCCAGCTCCATCACGTGGCTGTCGGCATCCAGGATCGTGCGTCCTCCGGCGTAAGTCATGTGGTCCCCCTCGTTCCGTCAGCAGCGTGGTCTCGAGCCGCGGTGGCGGCCCGTCGTGTCTGTGGTGACATAATGCCACCGTGAGCCTCTCGGTCACAAGCCCCGAATCGGCGACGCGTGGCTCTGGGGCGTCGCGACGCCCCGCCGGGGCCGAACGGCGCGCCTCGCTCCTCGACGTCGCGTCCCACATGGTGGCGAGCGGCAACGTCGAGGCGGTGTCCATGGAGGCCGTGGCGAAGGCGGCCGGCGTCAGTCGCGCGCTCGTCTACAAGCACTTCACCAATCGCCACGACCTGCTCAGCGCGCTCTACGAGCGCGAGTCGGCCTTCCTCCACGCGCAGCTCTCGGCCGACGTCCGAAGGGCCGACGACCTCGCCGGCAAGCTGCGCGCCCTGGTCCGAGGGGCCCTCGCTGCGCAGGCCAGCCGGGGAGCCACCCTGGCCGCCCTGAGCGTCCGAGGCGGTCGGCCGTCCAAGCAGCGTGACGTGCAGCGCCGGCGAGACGGCCAGACGCTCCGACACTTCACCGATCAGGCAGTGGCCGAGTTGCACGTGGACGAGCTCGACGCGCGCACGGGTCTCGCGATCACGCTCGGGGCGATCCCCACGGTGCTGGCTCGATGGCGGCTGCGCCCGACGCGCGAGCACGCCTTGCACCTCGAGGACGCCTTCGTCGCCATGGCGATCGGCGGGATGAAGGAGATGGCTCGCACGGGCGGGCGAGCAGGCGGGCCATCTCGCACGACGACCGCTTCGTCCTGAGGACCCGCCGAGTCTCCGCATGCCCGAACCTGATCCGGGAGTTGTGGCGACGAGGTGCGAGATAGCGTTCGCATCGTGCGACTCGCCCGACGGGGTCGGCGCCCCGCCCGCTGGTTGATCGCCTCGATAGCCGCCGTGCCTTTGGCCGCGGTGCCGGCCATCGCCCACGCCACCGGCCGATCAGCGCCCCTGCCCCGCACTGCGAGCATCGTCGTCGCCGTCAAGGGCAACCATCTCGTCAATGGCGCGGGGAGGACGACGCGCCTGCTCGGGGTCGACCGCTCCGGGACCGAGTACGCCTGCGAGCAGGCGTGGGGCATCTTCGACGGTCCGTCCTCCAGTGCCTCGATCGCCGCGATCGCGGCGTGGCACGCCAACGCCGTGCGCCTGCCCCTCAACGAGGGATGCTGGCTCGGCCTCTTCACGAGGGCAAACGATCCCGCCGACGCCGGCCGCAACCCCGCCCCGTACGAGGGCGCCGCCTACCGTGCCGCGATCGGCTCGTACGTCAAGGCGCTGCACGCCCACGGCATGGCCGTGATCCTGAGCCTCCACGCCCTCGACGCACCCGACGGCATGAACGTGCCGCCCATGGCCGACGCCGCGCACGCACCCGCCTTCTGGACCTCGGTCGCGTCGTACTTCAAGCACGACCGCGGCGTGCTCTTCGACCTGTACAACGAGCCGAACTCCATCGGGTGGTCGTGCTGGAAGAACGGGTGCGAGGTCTCGACGTCCGCGGGCAAGTACCGGGCCGCGGGCATGCAGTCGCTCGTGAACGCCGTGCGCAGGGCCGGCGCGACCCAGCCCCTCCTGGTCGGCGGCCTCGACTGGTCGAGCGACGAGCGGTCGTGGCGGGCCTACGAGCCACATGACCCGCGCAAGAGCCTCGTCGTGAGCTTCCACACCTACAACACGACGTACTGCAACACGTTGTCGTGCTGGAACGCCGAGCTCGGACCGCTCGCCAGGGTCGTGCCCGTCGTGGCGGGCGAGGTCGGCGAGTACGACTGCGCCACGCCGTACACGGACGCCTACATGGGCTTCGCGGACAGCAGGGGGATCTCGTACCTCGGCTGGGCCTGGGACGCGATCAGCCCGGGAGGCTGGTCGTGCTCGAGCCCGTCGCTGATCGACGACTACGGCGGCACGCCCTCGCCCGAGGGTGCCGCGCTGCACGACCACCTGTCGTATCTCAGTGCGAACGGGCTGCTCCCGCCTGTGCCGTAGCGGTCGTCAGTTCCTGAGGATCCGCACCAGCTTGCCGGTCGCCGCGTCGAGCTCGGTCACGGTGTTGGCCTTGTGGTTCGCGACCCACACGTGCAAACCGTCCGACGTGATCGAGTCGGGCAGCGAGAAGCCGAACGCCCGAGCCGTGAGCACCCTGACGAGCGATCCTGATGCGGCGGTCAGCTCGGTGACGGAGTTGCTGGCATTCGCGATCCAGAGGTGCCCTCGTGCGTCCGACGCCACCGAGACGGAGTAGCTGAGTCCGTACCTCGGCCCCCTGACGACTCTCATGAGCGCACCCGTTGCGTTCGAGAGCTCCGTGAGCGAGGAGCGGTAGCTGCTGCTCGCCACCCAGACCGATCCGGCCCGCGTGATCACCGCACTCGGGTAGGTGAAGCCGTACCCTGCACCCTTGCGGATGCGGATGAATCCGCCAGTCGACGCGTTGACCTCCGTCACCGACGTCCCGTAGGAGTTCGCCACCCAGAGGTGCGAGCCCGACACCGCGAGCGCGGACGGATGNNGCCAGCTCCGTGACCGAGTTGCCCGTGCCGCTCGCGATCCAGACGTGCGTGCCGTCCGAGACGATCCCGCTCGGAAGGACAAGGTGGTACTTCGAGCCCTTGATGATCCGCACGAGCCTCCCGGTCGACGCGGAGAACTCCGTGACGCAATAGCCGTAGAGGTCAGCCACCCAGACGTGCGACCGGTCCACCGCGATGCTGTCGGGGTAGTCGAAGTGGTACGCCTTCCCTCTGACGACGCGCACCAGCTTGTCGGTCGCCGCGGTGAGCTCGGTGACCGAGCCGCTCGAGGGACTCACCACCCAGACGAACCCGCCACTCGAGGTGATCGCGTCCGGCGAGCCGAAGTCGTAGCCCGTTGCCTTCGCCGCCAGCGTCGCTCGTGCAGACCCAGAGCTGCGGGTGTCCACGCCGATGCCGTGGGCTCGACTCGACGCCTGCACCGGCGCGTCAAGGGCCACGAGGAGCGCGCCGACCGCGAGGACCGCGGCGATCGCGAGGTGCGGCGCCCTCGTGCCTCGCCGTCGTACCGCGGGATGGATACGCACGTGCGTTACCTCCGAGCGCTGCATCGTGATCGCATTGTCGCAGGCGACAGTTGGATCGAGCGGGATCGAGACGCGCTGCAGGCGCTACACACCGGTGATGCCCGCGCCCGTGAAGGTGACGGAGCCGGCGGTGCCCGCGACACCGGCACCGCCGCCGGTGCCCCCACCGCCATTGGACGCCGAGGTCACCGACACTGCGTACGTCGCGGTGCCGCCGGTGTACGCCGAGCCGCCGCCGCCGCCAGCACCCGCGGTGTTGCCGATGCCGCCGCCCCCACCGCCGCCGGGTGCCTCGCCACCGCCACCGCCACCGCCGTCGCCGTCGGTCGTGGCGGTCCCGCCGCCGCCACCCGCCCCTCCGCCAGCGCTGGTGCCAGCCGCGCCGGAGTGGCCGCCGCCGCCCGAGGCGCCATAGGTGTTCGTGATCGAGCAGGTGGGCGCGCACCCCGTGGAGGTGGACGAGCCGCCACCGCCGCCGTTGTTGCCGCCGCTGCTCGTGCCGGTGACGGCGGTGTTCGTGCCTGGGTTCGCGGCCGGGCCACCGCCGCCACCGCCGCCGCTCCCGGTGCTGGTGGTCGCGCCGCCACCGCCGCCACCGCCCACCTCCACGATGGTCCCCGCCGGACTGCCTTGGAGGTAGATGCAGGTCGATCCGCCGCCGCCGCCGCCGACGTAGGCGCCGCTCGAGGCCTGCCCGCCGCCCGCTCCCCCCGCCACGCAGCCCGTGCCCGCGGTCCCGCCGGTCGTCGTGCCGCTGCCGCCGCCGCCACCGCCGCCCACGATCACCGTGAACGTCGTGGCCGAGCCGCTGGACGGGATCGTGATGGTGCCGACGACCTTGCCGCCCGGGCCACCGCTCGCGCCGCTCATGCCGCCGCCGCCACCTGCACCGTTCATCGTGAAGGTGAACGAGGTGACGCCTGCGGGCACCGTGAGGGTGTGCGTCCCCGAGGTCGCGAACGTCACCGACGCGGTCGTCGTGCCCTGGAACGAGGACCCCGCGGCGCTCTTCCAGTTGCTGCCGGAGATCGAGGTCACCGTGTACGTGTACACCGTGCCCGAGGCGAGGCCGGTGTCAGAGCACGAGGTCGTCACGATCGTGCCATGACAGCCGCTGCCGCTTGGGACTGCAGCGCCGTTGCGCGTGACGGTGTAGCCCGTGACGTGGGCTCCGGAGCCAGGCGCGCTCCAGCTGATGAGGAGGCTTGACGTCGTCGGGGTCGTCGCCGCGCCACCCGTCGGAGCGTTGATGCCCGTTGCATGGCTCTGTCCGTGGGAGCCGGACGTGAGCCCCATCACCCAGTTGCTCGCCCCCGCCACGCCCGCGGCGCCGAGGACGGCGATGGCAATGATCAGCGGAAGGGCCCTTCCGGTCCGATCTGCCGAGAATCGCCTCACGGACCCATCGTTTCATGCGCGTCGTCGCCAACTCGGTTACGCGCACGGCAGCACCGACGCTTCAGTCACCCTCCGCTGAACTCGTGCCTCGCAGCTGACTCACCGTGCGCGACACGGACCCGGGTTCGAGGTGCTCGGCGACGACGTCGACAACCTTCCTGCGGCTCGTCGCACCTCGAGCGAGCGTCACGAAGCGCCGAGGGACCCCGAGCGCGTCAGCGAGCGCGCCCAACGCCGCCTTCGTGGCTCTCCCTCCCTCGGCTGGCTCGGCCACACGCACCACGAGCACACCGCCGTGCTCCCCGCCGACGGCCGTCTTCGACGCTCCCGGCCGGACATAGATCTCGAGTCGCACCCCGACAGTCTGGTGCCTGCCGCTCGTCACCCGCGCACGGCAGGAAGAGACAACGTGCTGGATTCGAGGCGTCTTCGGCTCAGGTTTGGGTGGCAGGTTGCCGCATGTCGGCGACGACGCGACGAAGGAGTCCGATGGCTTGCACGGCAACGAGGATCGAGACGAGCAGCGCGATCGTGGGATCCAGCCAGTTCGCGTGAGTGACGAGGATGACAGCACCGGTGATCGCCACCGCGCCAGCCGCGGCGGCGTCAGCCACCGTGTCGAGCAGCACCGCCCGAATGACGAGCGAGCCGCCCCTGTCAGCAGCGACCTCGGTGTCACGGCTCAGGATGACCGCGCCGACCAGCATCGTGANNNNCCGTTGACGAGGGCGGCCCACGCCGGCGCCTTCGGGTGGCCGTTCGGCCGCGAGCCGCCCGACGGATTGGAGAGCCAGATGGCGAAGAGGGCCAGTCCGATCGCCGCCGCGTCGGCCAGGTAGTCGAGGCCCTCGGCGAGCACGCCGAGAGAGTGCGCCCCGATCCCGGTGATCGCGAGCACCCCGACGAAGAGGACGTTGAGCCACAGGACGGTCCAGAGGCGAGCTTCGCGGCTCACGCGTCCCGCGCAGGTTGGGCCAGCGACGCGCGTGCCTCACGGACCGCGTAGTAGAGGAGCACGTAGCCGGCAAACGGATCCGCCCACCACCATCCGCGGAGCGCGTTCAGCACCAAGCCGACGAGCACCGCGGTCGCGAGGATGCCGTCAATCAGCGTGATCCGGCCCTCTGCTTGGAGCACGGGATTGCCCAGTGCGGCACCGATCCGCGCCTTGCCCGCTGCAAGCGAGAACATAACCAGAGCCGTCAGTGAGGTCCACACGATGCCGAGTGGACTGTGGTGGGGGTGGAATCCGACAATCAGGACCACGGTGCTCTGCGCCGCCACATAGACCGCGAGGAGGACGAATGCGCCGCCGATGAAGCGCATCGCACGGCGTCGTCGTTCCGGGTCCAAGCAAGCAAGCTCCCAGAGCACGACGGTGGAGGCTCCGATCTCGATCAAACTGTCGATGCCGAAGCCGGCCAGGGCCACCGACCGGGCCGTGACTGCGGCAACGACGAGCACGCACACGCCGACGACGTTCCAGACGAGCGTTGTCGCCTCGAGCGCTCTTCCCCGAGCCAGGCGCCGCGCTCGGAGTTCAGTCTCCGTGTTGTGAGCCACGTACGAAGTGTTGCAGGACCGCGTGGGCGATCCATCTCGTGCCGGGCTGTCGGGTCCGCGGTGCTTTGGAGCGACGATCCTCCAGGCGCGCTACTCGTGAACGGCACGCTCGTGCTCGCGGTGGCTCGAGGGCTCCAGCTGGAACGTACAGTGCGCGACGTCGAAGTGTCCCTCGAGGCACGCAGAGAGTTGATCCAGCACGCGGGCACCGCCGCCGTCGGCGAGGTGCGCATCAGCGACGACGACGTGGGCGGAGATGACCGGCACGCCGCTCGTGATCGTCCACACATGGAGATCGTGCACTTCCAGCACGCCCGACGTGCCGCACATATGCCCGCGGACCTCGGCGAGGTCAACGTCTCGGGGCGTCGCTTCGAGCAGGACGTCCACCGCGTCGCGGAGCAGCTTGACCGTTCGCGGGAGGATCAGCAGCCCGATGAGGATCGCGACGATCGCATTGGCTCGCTCGTAGCCCGCCGCGTAGATGACGAGCGCGGCGATCAGCACCGCAAGGGCGCCGAGGAGGTCAGCGAGCACCTCGAGGAACACGCTGCGCACGGTGAGACTCCGCGATTGGCCGCGCAGCAGGATCAGCATGCTGGCTCCGTTGCCGATGAGCGCGACGGCACCGAACGCTGCCATCACGCCGGGCTTTGACGACACGGGATGCGCGAGCTGCAGCGCCGCCTCCACGAGGATGAAGGCCCCTACGCCGAAGAGCACCACCGCGTTGACCACGGCCGCAAGGATCTCGGCTCGCTGGTAGCCGAACGTTCGAGCCTTGCTCGCCGGCCTCGTCGCGAACCAGATGGCGAGCAGTGACAAGCCGACCCCGGCCCCGTCCGCGGCCATGTGACCGGCGTCGGCAAACAGTGCGAGCGAGTGTGCGAGCACTCCGCCAACAACCTCGATCGCGACAAGCGACATCGTGATGCTGAGCACCCACGTCAGGCGAACCCGTTGTGCGCTGGCCGCGGTCCCTGTTCGCTGGGCGTGCGCGTGACCCATCAAGAGGTCACCGTACCGCCCCGGTTGGCTCACATCCTCTCGAGACGTTCGGTATCGACCTCATGTCGATGCGAATCGATCAGCGCTTCGGATGAGCCTCGAAGAAGGCGAGCACGATCTTGGTCGCGTGGATGGTTTGCGT
>PLCI01000066.1 GCA_003135595.1 Acidimicrobiaceae bacterium
CGAGAGCGCGTCGCGAGGCGACCTGCACCCGCCCGCGGACGAGGCGCTGCTGATCGCGCGCTGGGACCTGCACGGCCGCTACCAGGACCCGTCGATGCCGCCCGCGGTGCGCCTGCTCACCGCCAAGGTCGAAGTCGACGTGCCCGCGCCCGGGCGCCGAGGGCTCCGCGTGCTCAGGAGGCGAGCAGCGTGATGAGCGACAGCATGGAGTCGACGACGGTCGCGCCAGGGCGGGCGAGCGCGGCGGCGTCGGTCACGCCGCCCGCGTAGGCGAACACGGACATCCCTGCGGCACGCCCTGCCTCGACGCCAGGGACGCTGTCTTCGACGACCGCGCAACGGCCCGGCTCGGTGCCCATCGCCGAGGCCGCGTGGAGGAAGAGGTCCGGCGCGGGCTTGCCGAGCGCGACGTCCGACGCGCTGAAGATCCGCCCTTCGAATCGGTCGGCAAGGCCGACGAGCGCGAGCGATCGGCCGATGCGGTCGTGGGTCCCCGAGGACGCGACGCAGACCGGAATCTGGAGTGCGTCGAGGAGCTCGGTGACGCCGTCGACCGCGCGCAGCTCGCTCGCGAAGACCTCGTCGTGGCGCTGCATGAAGAGACGGTCGAAGTCGATCGGTGCACCGAGCTGTCGCTCGATCGCTGCCTGCATGTAGCCAGGGGAGCGCCCGACGAATCGCTCGATGACGTCGCCCTCGCTCAACGGCCAGCCCAGCTCGGCGAGCACCTCGACCTCCGTGCGCACGGCGAGCCGCTCGCTGTCGACCAGGACGCCGTCGCAGTCGAAGATGACGAGCGAGAACCGGTACTCGTCGCGGGGCGACGTTGCGTCGCTCACCGTCATGGCTCCGAGAAGACGAGGAGCTCGAGGGAGGCGCCGCTGCGGAGCGCGATCGAGTGGCCCCCGAGGCGGCGCCATCCGGTCGCGTCATAGAGGGCGATCGCCGCGACGTCACGGGTGACCACGTCCAGGACCGCATGGAGGTGCTGGTCGTGCGCCTCGTCGACGACGTGGGCGAGGAGCCGCCGTGCGACCCCGCGGCGACGCGCTGTCGGCGCGACGAGGAGTCTCGCGACGAAGCCCAGCTGCTCGGGCTCCATGCCGAGCTCGCGCGCCGCGAGGGTGACGGAGCCCGGTGCCGAGCGGGGACGCAGGACGACCTGACCCACGACCGTGTCATCGCTCGTCGCGACCCAGGCGCCGAGCGCGTCGCGCGGGCCGACGAAGCTGAGGAACGTGTCGTCGCCGAGGAAGCTGGGATAGCCGTCGACGTCGTGGACCTGCGCGGCGATCGCGGCGCACGAGTCGAGGTCGTCGCTCGTCCTCGATCGGATCATCCGAGGTGCCCCCCGGCCTCGCGCGGCCGCAGGAGCCGCGCGGTGAGGCCGCTCGATCGTGCGACTCGACGCGAGAGCGCCGCTTGGAGGGAGCCGTCCGGCGCGACGAGCGTCACGGACCTCCTCGCCCTCGTCACGGCGGTGTAGACGAGCTCGCGTGTGAGGATCGGGCTGTCGGGTCCCGGGAGCGACACGACGACCTCGTCGTACTCGGAGCCCTGGGACTTGTGGATCGTGAGCGCCCACACCGTCTCTGCCCACGCCACCGCCTGTGGCGAGAAGGCGCCGATCTCGAAGACTGCAAAGCGGTCGTCGCCGTCGGCCACGACCACACCGATCATCCCGTTCGCGAGGCCCGTGAGCGGGTCGTTGCGGGTCACGAGCAGCGGTCGCCCGACATAGTCGACGTCACGACGGCGCAGCATCCCTCGCGCGACGAGCGCTGACTCGATCGCGGCGTTCCACCAGGCTGTCGAGCCCCGACCGCGCTTGGTCGCACACAACACCCCGAGCGAGGCGACGAGCGAGAGCGCCAGATCGGCGTCGCCCGAACGTGCCGCGTGCAGCTGGGCGACCGCATGGTCGGTGACCCGGGCGACCACGGCGTCGAGCCCGCCGTCGGGGGTCAACGAGTCGAGGTCGGGGTGCGCCGCGATGGCCGCGTCGAGCTCGGCGACCGACCCGCTGCGAACGGCGGTCGCAAGCGAGGGCACGCCTCGGGCATCCTCGAAGCGGTGTGCCGTCGTCAGCGTCGACACGACGACGCCCCTCGGGGCTGCTGCCGCGGCCTCGACGACGTCGGCCAGCACCGCGCCCACCTCGATGCTGGCCAGCTGGTCGGGATCGCCGACGAGGATGACCCTCGCGTCGGGTCGTGCCCGGCTGAGTGTCGCGGCGAGCATCGGGAGCGACACCATGGACGCCTCGTCGACGACGATGACGTCCGCGTCGAGCAGGAGCTGGCTGTGCGCCATGCCATCGCGGCCAACGCCAAGCAGCCTGTGCAGCGTCCGTGCCCGCGGGAGCACGCCGGCGTCGGTGTCGGGCATCGCGGCGCGCACGGCCTCGTCGAGTCGGGCTGCCGCCTTGCCCGTGGGAGCCGCGAGCGCGACGGTGAGCGGATCGGCGAGCGCGCCCGCCACCCGCAGCACGAGGGCCACGGTCGTCGTCTTGCCGGTCCCTGGTCCGCCCGCGATGACCGACACCGGGCTGGTGAACGCACGGCGGACGGCGTCGCGCTGCGCGACGTCGGCGCCGACCGCAACCGCGTCGAGCACCACGTCGAGGCCTGATGGCTCCTTGAGCTGCTCGAGCCCGCCAAGGCGGTCCGCCACGAACTGCTCGAGCAGGGCGTAGCGCCGCAGGTAGCAGCGATGCGCGCTCAGCACGATCGGCGCGTCGCCGAGGCGGTCGACGTCCGCGCCCTCGGCCACGCGCTCGACGAGGGCGCCCGCACCCGAGAGTGCTCCCAGGAGCGCCTCGGAGGAAGGGGCCGCGACGGCAGGCACCTCACCGTCGTCGCTCGACCACAGCAGCGCGATGCCCGAGGCGGACAGGTCGGCGCAGACGTGGTCGAGGCGGACCGCCTTGGCGGCGAGGGCGAGGGCGGTGGCGGCGCCGATGCCGGCGGAGGCGCCGGTGACCAGTGCCGTCTTCGCGGTCACGCGAGGTCCAGGGCCGTCGCCACCGAGCGCGCGGAGGCGTCGATCGCGTCGTCGACCTGCACCTCGGCGATGGCGCGCTGCGGATCCTTGAGCCCGTGGCCGGTCAGC
>PLCI01000030.1 GCA_003135595.1 Acidimicrobiaceae bacterium
GGAGGGGCCTCACTCTAACGGCGGGCCCTGCGGCGACCCACCGATCAGATCATCACGACCATCTCGTCGACGAACCGGAGGGCGAGCGAGGTGTCGCCGTCGGCTGCGAAGCCCGACGACGCCAGGACCGCGCTCGCGGGGATCCGACCGCACGCACGACGGACGAAGGTCAGTGCGTCCATCCACAACGAGGCGGTCGGCGCTCCCTCGATGACCTTGACCGCGCGCGCCCACGCCGCGCCGTCGTCACCCACGCCGACGGCGAGCTGGACGGTTCGACCCAGGCTGCCCTCGATGTCGATCCGCATCGTCGTGCCCGGGAGCGGCTGGAGCCGGCGGCCGAGCACGTAGGGCATGGAAGCCTCCATGCGGTCGAGGGTCACCCGCTCCCCCGCGCCGCCCCGAGCACCGGGACAGCCGACCGCAATGCGGACGTCCTGTTCGTGGACCCACGAGTCGAAGGTGCGTACCCCCATGTAGTCGACGTAGGGCACCATGCCGATCGGGCTCGGGCCGATCGCCGCCCAGGCCTCCTCGTCCAACGAGCGCAAGGCGACGAGCCGGCGGTGGGAGAGCGCGTCGAGCTCGTCGACCACCTGGCGGCCCGGGAGCGCCCGGCGGGTGTCCACGAACCGCTCGTTGAGCTCACCCAGCTCGTTGCGCACGTGGGTGCCAGTCGGGGGATCCCCGTTGGGCGCGACGGCGCCCTCGAGCAGCAGCTCAGTGCCGATCACGTGGCTGAACTGGTCCTTCACCGTCCAGCCCGGGCAGTCGGTCGGCACCTCGAACTGGTCCTCGGTGAGCGTCGAGCCGAGTGCCACGAGCGAGCCCCAGACCTCGGCCAGCCCCTCGATCGCGGCGTTGCTGCGCGACACCGGCACCGCACCACGCTACGGCGCGTGCGTACCGGTCACGTCACGGCCCGCGGTCCGTGGCTAGCGTCGCAATTGGCGGAGCACTCGATGTCCGCCCAGAGGGGGAGCAATGGCTTCATTCGAGGGCTACTGCGTGAAGTGCAGGGAAAAGCGCCAGTTCGACGGCCAGGAAGTCGAGCTCGCGAACGGACGGCGCGCCGCCCAGGGACCCTGTCCCACCTGCGGCACGAAGATCAACCGCATCCTCGGCAACAAGTAACGACGCCCACCGGGCTGACCGCCGCCGCGCCGCAGCGCCGGTGCGGCATAGGCACGAGAGGGTCGACCGCTACGATCCACCTGCCGTCACGACGGCACCACGGGGCGTGGCGCAGTTAGGTAGCGCGCCTGCTTTGGGAGCAGGAGGTCCTCGGTTCAAATCCGGGCGCCCCGACCACCGCCTCCCCGACCACGTCGCCGGGGCGCTGCATCCAGAACGTCGTGCCTGCCGCGCGGCGCTTGTTACCGTGCGGCGTGCACGTGACCGGGACGCTCCAGCGCGAGTCGTGGGACGCGCGGGTGCTTCCGCCCGTCGAGCGCGTGCGGCCGGGGCTCTGGTCGATCCCCGTGCCGATGCCCGACAGCCCGCTGCGCTACGTGCTCGTCTACGCGCTCGAGCTCAGCGACGGCTTCGGCCTCATCGACGCGGGCTGGGACACCCCTGAGGCATGGCAGGCGCTGTGCGACGGGCTCGCGGTCGCCGGCGCGGAGGTCGCCGACGTGCGCGCGGTCGTGGTCACGCACATCCACCCCGACCACTACGGCCTCGCGGGCAAGGTCCGGGAGGCCTCGGGCGCCTGGATCGGCCTGCACCCCGCGGACGCGGCGCTCCTCGTCGGCCGCTACGTCGAGACCGAGCAGATGATCGCGTCGATGACGGACCTGCTCGAGGTCTCCGGGGTTCCGCGCGAGCTCGTGCCGGACCTCGCGGGCTCCTCCATGCAGATCAGCTCGTTCGTGCGCATGGCCCCGCCGGATCGCCTGATCGAGGACCACGACGTGCTCGAGCTCGCCGGCTGGGACCTGCGGGCGGTCTGGACCCCGGGGCACTCCCCCGGACACCTCTGCTTCCACAGCCCGTCGCGCCGGCTCGTGCTCTCCGGCGACCACGTCCTCCCGCGGATCTCTCCCAACATCTCGGTGCACACCCAGCAGATCCACAACCCGCTGGCCGACTACCTCGAGTCGCTGTCGATCGTCGAGCACCTGGAGTGCGACGAGGTGCTTCCGGGCCACGAGTGGCGCTTCGCCGGGCTCGCCGACCGCGTCGACCAGCTCCGCGAGCACCACCGGGCCCGGCTCGACGAGGTCCTCGTCGCGCTCGTGGCCGGGCCGCTCACCTGCTGGGAGCTCACGACCAAGCTCACCTGGTCGCGCCCCCTCGAGGGATCGACGCCGTGGCTCCAGCGGGCCGCGTCGGGTGAGACGCTCGCGCACCTCGTGCTCTTGGAGTCGCGCGGCGAGGTCACGCGGACACCGGGCCGCCCTGCGAGGTTCGAGCTCGCTGAGAAGCCAGTCAGCTGAGCACGCGGCGGCGGAAGTTGCGCAGCCCGACGGTGAGGAACACCGCGCAGAACCCCACCAGCACCGGATAGATGATGTACAGGTGCATGTGCGGCACGTTCGTGAACGCCGCGCGCATCCCCTCGTTCACGTAGATCAGCGGGTTCACGAGCACGATCGACTGGAGCCAGGGCCAGCCACCGATCCTGACGGGCGCGAGCTTGGTCCACTGGTAGTAGGTGCCCCCGAGGAACGTGATGGGGAGCACGACGAAGCCGAACATCAGCCCGATGTTGCGCGGCTCGAAGCTGGTCCCGAGCACGAGGCCGAGCGCCGACATGGCGACGCACGACAGGGGAACCACCGTGACGACGATCCACCAGTGGAGGTTGACGTGAGCCTCGACGCCCGCTGCGTGGACGACCGAGGCGATCGGCAGCACGATCAACGCCGAGAGGATCCCCTGGACCGACCCAGAGAGGACCTTGGCCATCGCGACCAGCCAGATCGGGCAGGGCGCCTGGACGCGGTCCTCGATCTCGCGGGTGAACCCGAACTCCTGGGACATCTGCAGGGCGACGGACTGCACGCCCTGGAACATGATCGAGATGCCGACGACGCCCGCGACGAGGACGGTCGCGAACGCCGACGGGCCGCCCGTCGAGTGGGTGCTGCCCACGGCCTGCCCGATCTTCGGGAAGACGAAGAGGAAGACGAAGCAGAGCAGGAAAGGCTGGATCACGGTGCGGAGCACGAACTCCCAGAGGTTCTTGCGGAGCACCACGAGGTCGCGGAGCAAGAGCGCCCCGAGGGCCGTGCGGCTCGCCGCAAACGCGCTGCGCGACACCCCTTGGATCTGGACCGGCTGGTCCGCCCCGAGCGCGGCTCCACCGCCCATCAGTCGCGGAGCTCCTTGCCGGTGAGGTTGATGAAGACGGTCTCGAGCGTGGGCTCGGCGAGCGAGAGGTCCTCGACCTCGTAGCCGCCCTCCTCGGCCACCGCGACGCAGCGTGCGAGCAGCCGCTCGCCGCCCTTCACGTGCAGCTCGACGCCGTGCTCGGTGACCCTCGTCCTCGTCACGCCGTCGAGGGCGGCTTCGAGGGACGCGGCGAGGGCGGCCTGGTCACCGCTCGCCTTGACGGTCACGATCGTGTCGACGCCCACGCTGCGCTTGAGGCCCTCGGGGGTGTCGAGGGCGAGGATCCTGCCGTGGTCCATGATCGCGACACGCTCGCACAGCTGGTCGGCCTCCTCCATGTAGTGCGTCGTGAGCAGGATCGTCTGGCCCTGGGCGTGCAGCTCACGCAGGATGTCCCAGAGCGCAAGTCGGCTCTGGGGGTCGAGGCCCGCGGTCGGCTCGTCCATGAAGAGGACCGCTGGGCGATGGAAGATCGAACGCGCGACCATCAGGCGCTGGGCCATCCCGCCCGACAGCGCGTAGACCGAGGCCCTTGCCCACTTCGACAGCTGGAACTGCTCCAAGAGCTCGTCAGACCGCCGGCGAGACGACGTGGCGCCCATGCCGAAGAGCCGGCCGTGGAAGTAGAGGTTCTCCCAGACGTTCAGCTGGCGGTCCAGCGAGTTGGTCTGGGAGACCACGCCCACTGCCTGCTTGGCGAGCGTCGGGTGCGCGACGATGTCCACTCCCGCGACGAACGCGGCACCCGACGTCGGGATCACCCGCGTCGTGAGCATGCCCGCGGTGGTGGTCTTGCCCGCCCCGTTCGGCCCCAGGAGCCCGAAGATCTCGCCGCGGTCCACGGACAGGTTGAGCTCGTCGACGGCCCGGAAGTCGGCCCCGGCGTACACCTTGGTGAGCGCCGACGTGCGAATCACCGCGTCCGTCGAGCTCATCTGGACGTGCTGTGCGGAGACGTTGTCCATGCGGGCCGCGCCACCGTACCGGTTCCGTGCAACGGGCCGCATGGCGCTCGGCGTCGCCCGCCACCGCGCCGTCGACGAGTCGCTCAGTCAGGCGCTCGCGCGGTCACGATCGAAAAGGACGTCGGCACCTCGTAGTGCGTTTCGTCGACGAGGAACTGGCGCAGGTACTCGCCCACGAGCGCGTGGGCCTGGTCGAACTGCTCGTCGCTGACGCCAACGAACCGGAGCTGGCCGTCGTCGCCGCCGATCGCGTCTCGCGACACGACCGTCCTCGAGCGCACCGGCGCGCAGTGGACCTCGGCCCACCCTGCCGCCGTCAGGATCTCGGCGACCTCGTCGAGGTCACCGAGCGCGAATGGACCCGTCGCGTGCTTCCCGGGCCCGGGCTGCGGTGGCGGGTCCACGAAGTCGCGGAGCACCGGGCCGAGGAACCACGGGTTCTCCGAGACCGGGAGCCAGCTGGCGAAGCAGAGCCTCGCGCCCCGTGCGACGTTCTCTCGGATGTTCGCGAACGCGGTGGTCGGCTCGTCGAAGAACATCACGCCGAACTGGCTCATCGCGACGTCGAAGAGCCCGCCCTCGATGCGGTCCACCTGCGCGTCGGCGACGAGGAAGCGCACGTTGGCCACCTGCTCGGCCTCGGCGCGACGGCGTGCGAGCTCGGTCAGCGCGACAGAGACGTCGACGCCCACGACGAGGCCGCTCGGGGCGGTGCGCCGAGCTGCGGCGAGCGTCGTCGCACCCGCGCCGCTCCCGACGTCGAGGACCCGCTCGCCGTCTTGGAGCAAGAGCGCGTCGAGCAGCGGCCCGGTCGCCGCATTCGTGAGTTCCTCGCGCTTCGGCCACGTGTCGGTCCACTGCTCGTCGTTCCAGCGACGTCGTTCGACCTCGTTGACGGCTCCTTGGCTCGTGCTCGACACTCGCATCCCCTCTCTGCGTCGCCCTCTCGGGTCGGTGCACCGACGCGGCGGCGTGCCGACTCTAGGGAGCCCTCGCCGATGCCTCGCGATCATGCGGCCGTGCACGGCGTGCCGTGTTCGCGCCAGCAGGTCCCGTGACGGGATCGCGACCCGCGAGAGGCAGGTGTCCAGGGCCATCGCAATCGGCGCCCCCGGCAGGAGTCGAACCCGCAACCTGATGGGTAGAAACCATCTGCTCTATCCAGTTGAGCTACAGGGGCCCTGCGAAAGCGTACCGAGGGGCACCCGTCAGTACCGTCACCTCGCGACACTCGAGGCGCATGCTGAGACGCTCAGCCGGATGCGCGCGCGACACGGGGGTAGGGGCAGAACCACGCCGGAGCAAGGGTCGCAGCGACCCGTCCAATGCACTGCCCCCCACCTGAGCCGCGCGAAGCCGCGCGCTTCGCGACGCCGCTACAGCTGCTCGCGCGCGACGCTGTGGCAGACTGGTACGTCCTGGTGGGCGTAGCTCAGAAGGTTAGAGCGCCAGGTTGTGGCCCTGGAGGCCGGGGGTTCAAGTCCCCTCGCTCACCCCATTGTGNNGCGCGCGCCGCTCGGCGCGCCGAGGAGGCGGCGTGACCGAGTCGACCAGCCCCGTCGCCCTCGTCACCGGTGCGTCCTCAGGCATCGGCGCGGCGTGCGCGCGTGCCCTCGCGCGGCGAGGCACGACCGTCGTCGGCGTGGCGAGGCGCGCCGACCGGCTCGCGACGGTGCTCGAAGAGTGCCGGGGCGACGCGCCCATGTCGATCGCCGTCAGCTGCGACCTGAGCGACACCGACGCGGCGAGACGAGTGGTGGCCGACACCATCGAACGGTTCGGTCGGCTCGACGCGCTCGTGCTCAACGCCGGCATGCCGATGCGCCGTCGTGTCCAAGAGCTTGAGGAGCGACAGGTGCGAGCGGTGCTCGAGCTCAACTACCTGAGCCCTGTCGCGATGACGCTCGAGGCCATCCCGCACCTGGTCGGGAAGCGACGAGGCACGATCGTCTTCGTCTCGAGCCTCGTCGGGCGACTCGGCAACGGCGGCGAGGCCGCCTACTGCGCCTCCAAGTTCGCGATCTGCGGCTTCGCCGAGGCAGCCTCCGTCGACCTCGCGGGCACCGGCGTCGAGATCCGGCTGGTCCTGCCCGGGCCCATCGACACCGAGATGTGGCGCGAGCACGAGGGCCAGGACGCGCCCGCCTACGACGGCGAGCTGTTCTCCCCCGAGCTCGTGGCCGACTCGGTCCTCGAGGCCCTGAGCGGCCCGATCGTCGAGCACTACGTCCCTGACCTCAGGTCGATCGTCGAGATGAAGACGGCAGACTTCCAGGGCTTCCGCGACGGCATGGTCGCCGCGCTGCGCGGTGAGGTGCCCGTCCAGCTGCCTGACGAGCAGTGAACCGCGCCCTCGTCTACGGCGCGGTCCCCGGCAGCGTGCCCTGGTCGCGCCTCGAGCCTCGGGCCCCGATCGACGGCGCCGACCCCGACGTCCTCAGCAACCTGCTCGCCCAGCCGCTCGGCCTCTTCGAGATCGACGAGCCATCCGCATCCGGCGGCGAGGTCGTGTGCGCCCCGCGCCTCGCGGGCGTGTGCGGCTCGGACGCGAGGCTGATGCTCGGCGACTTCACGGAAGGCGACATCGACAACCCGATGGCGGCGTTCTCCGTGCTGCCCTTCGTCCTCGGCCACGAGGTCGTCGCCGACGTCGTCGCACCTGGCGACGCCGCTTTCGAGGTGGGCGACCGCGTCGTGCTCAACCCGTGGCTCAGCTGCGTGCCGAGGGGCTTCGAGGCGTGCGTGCCGTGCCAAGCGGGTGACCTCTCGCAGTGCGAGCGGTTCCTCGATGGGCCGATCGGTCCGGGGCTGCACATCGGCGTGGCGGCCGGCGCTCCTGGCGCCTTCGCGACGCGGCTCTCGGCGCACCCCGGCCAGCTCCACCGCGTGCCCGAGGGCGTGAGCGACGCCGCCGCGATCCTCGCGGACCCCTTCAGCGTGTCGCTCCACGCGATCCTGCGCACCCCGCCACCTCCCGGCGGCCGTGCCCTCGTGATCGGGGCGGGCGCGCTCGGGGCGTTGGCGGTCGCGATCCTGCGGCGCTACTTCCCCGGCGTCGAGGTCGCCACGCTCTGCCGGTACGCGCACCAGCGCGACGCCGTGCGGCGCCTCGGCGCGCACCTCGCCGTCGACCACGAGCCACGCGGCGCGGCACTGCACGCGCTCGCCAGCTTCGCGGGCACGACGCTGCGACCTGCGCTCGACGGGCTCGCGATGTCGTACCCGGGCGGCGTCGACGTCGTGTACGACACGGTTGGGTCCGCCGAGACCCTCGAGCTCGCCGTGCGCATCGCCGCCATGCGCGGGCGCGTCGTGCTGCTCGGCGTCGCGACGCCGCGGCGCTTCGAGTGGACGCCCATCTACTTCAAGGAGCTGACCGTGACCGGCTCATCGGGCTTCGGCGTCGAGACGCTCGACGGCGAGCGCCGCCACGCGATCGACCACTACCTCGCCGCCTGCCGCGACGGGCTCGACCTCTCGTGGCTCGTGACCCACGCCGAGCCGCTCGAGGGCTACCTCGACGTCGCCGCCGCNNCGCCCGGTCACGGCGTCGAGGATCCCGCTCGCGTCCGCGCTGGTCGCGTCGTAGACGACGACGCCCTTGTCGAGCACGACCGCCCGCGAGCACAGGTGCTCGATGCGGTCGAGCCGCGTCTCGATGACGACGAGCGCGCAGCCGAGGTCGCGCGCCCGGCCCAAGGCGGCGTACACCGCGTCGCCCGCCGCGGGCGCGAGCCCGAGCGCAGGCTCGTCGGCCAGCAGCAGGACGGGCTCGGCTGCCAGCGCGGCAGTGATCGCCACCAGGCGCTGCTGGCCACCCGAGAGCAGGCCGGCCTTCGTGCGGCGGCGTGCCCGCAGCTCCTCGTTGAGCCCCCCGATCGCCATGGCCAGCCGACGCCGGCGCGTGGACCTCGACGAGCCCCCGACGCGCAGCGCCAGGTTCTCTTCGATCGTGAGGCCCGCGAACAGCCCGACGCCCTCGGGCAGGTGCACCACGCCCATGCGCGCGAGCACGTGCGGCGCGATGCGCACGACGGGGCGGCCGAGGACCTCGAGGCGCCCTGAGGTGACCGGCACGAGGCCGCTCGCGACGCGCGCCACGGTCGACTTGCCCGCACCGTTGCGGCCGAGGATCGCGACGCTCTCGCCGTCGCCGATCGTGACCGTGAGCCCGTTCAGCGCCTTGTACGGCCCGTACTGGGCGTGGACGTCCTCGAAGACGAGCGCGCTCACGCCGAGCGCCCCAGCCACGAGGCGATGACGCGCTCGTCGTGCAGCACCTCATCGAGGGTGCCCTCGGCGATGACCCGGCCCGCCTCCATCGCGATCACTCGCTCGGCGATCGCCTCGACCATGCGCAGGTCGTGCTCGACCAGGAGGACCGCGAGGCCGGTCTCGGTGCGAGCCCTCGCGATCACGCGACCGAGGCGGGCTGCCTCAAGGGCGTCGAGCCCCGAGGAGGGCTCGTCGGCCAGGAG
>PLCI01000163.1:0-10739 GCA_003135595.1 Acidimicrobiaceae bacterium
CAGGCGATGAGCACGACGCAGGCGAACACCAGCGTGTGGATCACCCGCAGCCGGACCCGAGGGTTCCTCCCCTGTTGTTCCACGTCGTCCTCCGGCGCACAGTGTAGAGAACGAGGGGTTCGACGATCGTGCGCGGCCCGACCTCTTATCCGAGTACCCCGCCCGCGGCCCTGCCGGTCGCCACCAGCTGGCGGAACGCGCCGGGCAGTCGCACGACCGTGGCGCCGGCGACGATGCTGGAGGCCACTGGCTCGCCGTCTACGACGACGCGTTCGAACGCGGCGGCGTGCAGCGCCACGTCGACTGGCCCAACTCGCTGGAAGTCACCGACCGACTCCCACGTCACCGTCACCGTCTCGCCGTCGTCGTGCGAGCGATAGGCGTCGGCGCGGGTCGCACCGGCCCCGTCGCCGACGTCCTCGAAGCCCACGCCCTGAGCGTCACCGAGCGCGTCGTGGTGCACGTGGATCGACCACCGCTGCGTCGCGTGATCCTCCTCGAGCACGGTGTCGGCTTCGAGCCACGCGTCGTCGAGCACGAGGATCGTGCCCTCGCGCTGCAGCACGACGGGCTCGCCGAGCGGCGCGTCGAGGGCCACCGGCGCGCCGCCGTCGATGAGTGCCTCCTCGTCGTGCACGCCCGGCGACGTCGCACACACGTGCACGCGCCGCCAGCGGCCGTCCGGCAGGCTGACCGCAATCGACGTCGCGTTGGGATCGGCGACCGGGACCACGACGAGCTCGTCGCCGAGATAGAAGAGATCCGACCTCGCCGACGTCCCGCTCGGCGCGCCGTCGATCGGCCAGTCCGCCGGTCGCAGCATGGGAGCGCCACAGCGATGGGCCTGCTCGGCCAGCCGGTAGAGGTGCGGCAGCAATCGGTACCGCGCTCGGATCAGGCCCTCGATGGCCGCGTCGTAGGGGGCGGGGAAGCGCCACGGCTCGCGGTCCGGGGATCCGAGGACGCAGTGGGTCCTGCAGAACGGCGAGACGATCCCGAGCTCGAGCCATCGCACGTACAGCTCGGGCGTGGGGATCCCGCTGAACCCCCCGATGTCCGAGCCGGTGAACGGCACCGACGAGAGGCCTAGCCCGAGGAACGTCGGCACCTGCTGGGCGAGGCCCTTTGGGGAGCTCTCGACGTCGGCGGTCCAGTGCCACGCGTAGCGAGCGAGCCCCGCCCACCCCGACCTCGAGACCAGGAACGCCCGCGTCGCGCCGCGGCTCAGCGCGTCGTGGCCCGCCATGTCCATGAGCAGCCCGTAGAGGTTGTGCGCCTCGGCGTGGGAACCGGGGCGGCCGTCGAAGTCGTGGACCGCACTCCTCGGCAGGGTGCGATCACCCCACAGCGTGATGGAGGTCGGCTCGTTCATGTCGTGCCACGCCCCGGCGATGCCGTGCGCGGCGAGCACGTCGTACTTGGTCGACCACCACGCTCGCGTCGACGCTCGAGCGAAGTCTGGGAACGCGGCCCAACCCGGCCAGACGGTGCCGTGCTCCACCCGCCCGTTGGCGTCGACGACGAAGTGCGAGCCGGCGACCCCGTCGGCGTAGAGCGGGAACCGAGGATCGCGCCGCACCGCGGGGTCCACGATCGCGACGAGCCTCGTGCCCGACTCGAGTGCGGTGGCGCTGAGCTCTCGCACACGTCCGAATCGCTCGTCGTCGAACGTGAAGACGCCGTAGCGATCCATGTGGTCGATGTCGAGATGCAATGCCGACACCGGGATGTGGCGCGAGGCGAAGCCCTCCGCCACCTCGGCCACCGCCTGGTCGGTGCGCCATCCCCATCGGCAGTGGTGGTACCCGAGCGCCCATCGTGGCGGCATCGAGGGCTTGCCGAGCAGCGTCGTCGCGGTCTCGAGCAGCTCGTCGATCTCGCCGACCGCGACGTAGGTCACGAGCGCCCCGTCCTCGAAGGCGAAGGTCGCGCCGTGCTCGGCGTGCGCGACGCGGCCGACCGTCACGGTCGCCTCGTAGGAGTTCTCGGTGAACGCCCAGACGGGCCCCGTCGCGTGCAAGCCAACCGTGACGGGGATCGAGCTGTAGAGGGGGTCCTGGCCGGTGCCCCAGGAGCCGCCGGGATCCCGGTTCCACAGCCGGTACGACGCGCCGGTGAGGTCGAGCCCGCGCGCCTGCTCGCCGAGCCCGCACAACGCCTCGGCGTCCCGCAGGACGCGCCGCAGGACTCGGCGCGGCCCCTGCATGAGCGGCGTGCACTCCTCGTAGCGCCGTCTGCCCTCGTCGTCGAGGACGATGACGCCCCCCGTCGTGACCTCGACGCGGAGTCGGGTCGTAGCGAGGATGGCCCGGTCCGGCTGGCCCACGTCGATCACGACCTCATGACCGGACCCGTAGTCCGCATCTCGCGTCGCGACGTCGAAGACCGCGAGGCCTGGGCCCCACGACAGTCGCACCAGCTCGTCGCACAGGGCCGTGACGTGCAGCGTCGCGCGCTCGAACGTCACGGCGAGCGCGCGACCCTCGTCTGACAACGACGCACCCGTGTATCGGCCCGCATCCACTGGCGTCGCGGCACTGCGGTGGGCGAGCTGCCACCGAAGGTCGTGCAACGACATCCGCACCGAGTTCGCGGTGATCGCCCGCATGGTTCTCAGGGAGAGCGCCTGCACCTCTCGTAGTGCGAGCTGCGCTTTGAGGAGCGCACGACGTACTGCAGCGGGCACCACCGCCCGAACCTATATGAGTCAACGTCGCGTCAAGTTCGAACTACGGTGGCCCACTCGGAAGTGTCGGAAACGGGGACCCAATGCTCGTCTCACCTTTGCGCGAAGCCGGCGACGCCGCGGTCCAGTCGTTGTCGGCACCCGTCGCCGACGCCCTCGAGCTCCTTCGCTCCGGTCGGAAGCGCCTTCGCACGGAGCGCCGGGTGGGCTGGCAGATCGTCAACCTCGACCTCGATGGCCGCCGCCTGCGCTACCGGGTCACGGACAACATCCGCTCGCCGCTTGCGCGCCGCGTGACCGACGGGGCCGACGAGCAGATCTGGGCGATGAGCCTGCACGGCTACTTTGCGGGCGGCTCCATGTACGCGCGCGAGAGCGAGAACCTCGCAGAGCGCTTCGGCTGGCGGGTTGTCAACCTGTCGCTGCCGGGCTTCGGGGGCTCGGACGCGCTGGGCACCGCAGAGGTCTCGATCGACCAGCTCACCGACCAGATCGCGCTCGTGAAGGAGCGGCTCGGCATCGCCTCGATCCTCCTGTTCGGCCACTCGATGGGCGCCGCGGTCGCCATGCACTACGCGGCGAACCACCCTGACGAGGTCCTCGGTGTCGTCTACCGCGACGGGATCGCCACGCCGGCGTGGCAGCACCGTCACGGTGCGGTCGCCAAGCTGCTCAACGGCGCGCTGCCCGAGGTCGCTCCCATGGCCGACATGGCGGCCGCCGTCGCGCTCGACCTTCCCGACCTGCTCGCCGGGCATGCCTTCCTCACGATCCGATCGATGATCCCCGACCTTCGGCACAACATGAAGACGCTCGCGCACAGCGCGCCGATCGCGTCGATGCTCATGAACCTCGACCTGTCCTGCGAGGTCCGTGCCGTGCGCGCCAATGGCGTGCCGGTGCTCGCGGAGTGGGGCTGCTTCGACCGGCTCGTCCCGCCCTCGACCGCCTCGGAGTTCGCCGAGGTCGCCGGACTCGACGTCCACTGGGTCCTCGGCGGTCACTCCTGGATGCTCGCGAGGCCGCACGGCCAGGCCGACGTGCTCACCAAGACGAGGTGGGGACGGGCCTTCCTCGATGCGACGACCCGGCGCGCCGCCGCGCTCGAAGTGGGCGTCGCTACGTGATGTAGAGCTCGCCGTCGCTGTCGGTCACCGAGAGCGTGGTGAGCCCCGAGGGCGCGGGACCGGAGATGTACGCGCCGTTCGAGACGTCGAACACCGAGCCGTGGCACGGGCACGTGAAGATCCCTGGGGACGAGGCGCTCCAGCCGACCGTGCAGGCCTCGTGGGGGCAGATGGCGCTGTAGGCGACGAACTGACCCTTCGTGGGCTGGGCCACGAGCGTTGGGTTGGCACTGGCCAGGTTGAACGACGCCGCCGCGCCGACCGGGACGTCGGCCGCCGCCCCGAGCGCGGTGCCGGTGGGGCCCCCGGTGCCGGTCCCCGTCGTTGGCGGCGGCGACCCGGCAGGGTCGCTCGACCGCCCGATCAGTCGACCTGCTCCCGCGACGCCGCCGACGACCACGAGGCCCGCGGCGGCGGCGGCCGCGGCCGTGATCCCGCCGATCACGACGGTGCGTCGGTCGATCTCGTCGGGCTTTCGCCCCCCCGGAAGCGAGCCCCGCACGCCCTCGAGGTAGGGACAGCCAGCCGGGGCACAGAGCCGATTCCTGATCGCGGTGCACTTCGGGTCCTTGTAGAAGCCACACACGCGCTGCACCTCGGCGAACGGCACGACCACCATCAGCGGGTCGTCGAGCCGGTGCTCGAGCGCGGCGCGCCTCGCGATCCACGCGTCGAGGCTCAGCACGCCGCCGCTGCCCGCGACGAGGAACGGGACGAAGGCGAAGAGGAACACGATGTCGGCCCCCGTGTACCACGGCGCGTCGTTGAAGCTGACCGCGAGGAACAGGCAGAGCGAGAGCAGCAGTCCGCCAATCGCCGCAACCCTCGTCCACAGCGCGAGGGCCATGCCGATGCCGACGGCGACCTCGCCAAGCGCGATGACCCAGGCAAGGGTGGTCGAGTACGGCAAGAGGTGCTGGAGGAGGACCCTGAGCGGTGTCGAGAGGCTGATGTAGCCGACCATCTGGGCGTGCAGCGAGGCCCGCGACGCAGGATCGAAGAATGCGGGATTGGCGAGCTTCTGGAGCCCCGCGAAGAGGAAGGCGAACGCGAGGAACGCGCGCAGCGGCAGGAGGGCCCAGCCCGAGAGCAGCCAGCCTCGGGGCGGCACGCCGAGGGGCAGCGCGCGTGGCGCGGGCCCGCGGGAGCGTCCACTCGGCACGCCTCTCACGATGCCACAAGGCGAGCACCGCTCCCAAGCCGGGTGGCCCGCTGACCGGGGGTCTTCGGTAAAGATCGCCCGCGATGACGTTCCTCGTCAACCACCTCACGCACCTCAATGCGGTCATCGTGTACGCCGCGGTCGCGGCCCTCGTCTTCGGGGAGGCCGCCCTGTTCATCGGCTTCATCCTGCCGGGCGAGACAGCGGTGCTGATCGGCGGGTTCATCGCGAGCCAGGGGAAAGTCAACATCGTCGTGCTCTGCGTCCTCGTCGTGGCGTCGGCCATCGTCGGTGACACGGTCGGCTACGCCGTAGGCAACCGCTTCGGCCCGAAGCTGCTCGAGATCCGGCTCCTGCGAAAGCGCCGCCGCGGGATTGACCGGGCGCTCGCGGGGCTCGAGAAGAACGGGGCGACCTACGTGTTCCTGGGACGCTTCACCGCGTTCTTCCGGGCCGTGGTCCCCGGCTTGGCGGGGATGTCGGGGATGCACTACAGGCGGTTCCTGGTCGCGAACGCAGCCGGCGGCCTGTGCTGGGGGCTCGGCTACGCGTTGCTCGGCTACTTCGCCGGGAACGGCTACAAGCGCGTCGCGCACTACTCCACCTACGGCGCGCTGGGCCTCGTCGGGGTGATCGTGCTCATCGCCGTCGTGCTGCACCTTCGCCGACGCCGTCAGGAACGGCGCGAAGACGGCGCGGGGCCGGCGGGCGACGTCTCGGCTGCCGAGGCACGCGATGGCGAGCCCGGTCCTGGCGGTGCCGCCCAGCGCTAGGAGCGGAACCGGCGCAATGCCGCCTCGATCGCGTCGCTCAGCGGCGCGATCAGCCAGCCCCCGCCGTGCTGGTCGACCTCGAGCAAGCCGACCGGACGGTCGAGTGGACCGCTCGAGGACACGAGGCCGTGGAGCTGCAGCCTACGAACCTCGACGGAGCCGCCTGCGAGCAGCGGCAGCGACGTCGCGAGCTGGGACGCCCAGCCACGCGATCCCGCGCCGAGCTCGACGGTGGTGACGGCACCACCCGCGTGCTCAATGGCGGCGCTGAGCAGCTCGGGCTCGTCGCCTGCGAGCCACCACTCGCACTCGGGCGCGTCCGCGAAGCGCCGTGCGCACCGCAGCGAGCCCGCATCCGGCAGGCGCGCCTCTCGCGAGGTGCGCCGCGCCGTGCGCGGGACCGCACGCTCGTAGCCGTCTCGCCTCGCCTCGAGCAGGGCGGGGTCCACGATGCCGGCCGCGAGATCTCGCCACATCGCCTCGCCCACGTAACGCGCCGACGCCTCGAAGAGCACCGCGCGTCGCATCGTGGGTGCCGCGGTCTCGATCGACCTGGCGGCGAGCAGGTGCGCGACGAGCATGCCGTCGAGAGCGCTCGTCGCGTCGTCGCCCGCGCCCTTGCGATACGGCGGTCGCGTTCCTTCGCGCCAGCCGTCGTTCGACGCGCGGTTGGGGGCGCGGAACGTCACGACCGACTGGGCAACGCCATCCAGGCGGCCCGCGAGCCAGCCCGCGTGCGCAGCGAAGCGCTCCGGCGCCCAGGACGACAGCCAGGGCTCCTGGCCGAGCCACGACGGCCACGCGGTGTCGCACAGGACGACCGCCGTCGACATGCCGGCGGCCCTCGCAGCGCCCAGCGCACGCTCGTAGGTGCCGAGGGCGTCGAGGTCGCGGACGTCGGCCCGCGGCTCGAGGCGGGCCCACTCCATGGTCAGGCGGAGTTCCCCGCAGCCCATCGCCGCGGCGCGGCCCACGAGCTCCTCGAGGTGCTCGAAGGTCCCCGGTGACCGCAGCGACGCTCGGATGCTCCCCAAGGACTGCGCGACGCTGAACGAGGTGTGGGGTCCTCCCTCGACGTCGTAGCCACCTTCGACGGCGTAGCCGTCGATCGTCACGCCGAGCACCGCGGCACCGAGCGTCACGTGGCAAGTCTCGCACCGCCGAACCGTGACCGACCCGAAGCAGGCAACTAGCGTCACCGACCGACAGGATGAGGAGGTCCACGATGGGCGACGAAGTACTGACCGAACGACGGGGCAGGGTCGTGATCCTCACGATCAACCGGCCCGAAGCCCGCAACGCGATCAACCTCGCGGTCGCGACGGCCCTCTCCGAGGCGCTCGATGCCGCGGAGCACGACGACGACTGCCTCGTCGTGATCCTCACCGGGGCCGACGACAAGGCATTCAGCGCCGGCATGGACCTCAAGGCGTTCGCGAGGGGCGAGGCACCCATCACCGAAAAGGGCTTCGCAGGGATCACCAAGCGGAACTTCCCGAAGCCGATCATCGCCGCGGTGAACGGCTCCGCCCTCGCCGGCGGCTTCGAGATCGTGCTCAGCTGCGACCTCGTCGTGGCTGCGTCCCACGCAAAGTTCGGCATCCCCGAGGCCGCACGAGGACTCATCGCGGGCGGGGGCGGCCTCATCCGTCTCGCGAAGCGGATCCCGAGGGCGGTCGCGCTCGAGCTTGCGCTCACCGCCGCACCGATCGACGCGGACCGCGCCCTCGCGGTCGGGCTCGTCAACCGCGTCGTGCCGAGCGACGCGCTGCTCTCGACCGCGCTCGAGCTCGCCGAGCAGATCGCGAAGAACGCCCCGCTTGCGATCAGGATCAGCAAGCAGGTCATGCTCGAATCGATCGAGCTCGATGAGGAGGCCGGCTGGAAGCTCAACGACGCCTCGTTCGGAGCCATCGGGCGCTCGCACGACGCGATGGAGGGCGCCATCGCCTTCGCCGAGAAGCGCGAGCCCACGTGGACTGGCGCGTAGTTGAACCACCTCGCGCCAGCGCTGACGACAGTTCGGCTCAGCTTGCACGTCCTCGCCGCCGCAGTCTTCGTCGGCGGGCAGGTCACGATGGTCGGACTGCTGCCCGACGTCCGCCGGCTCGGGGGCGACGCCGGAGTCCGCATCGCGCGCGCGTTTGCCAAGGTGAGCTGGCCGGCATTCGGGGTGCTGCTGCTCACGGGCATCTGGAACGTGTCGGCGGTCCACGCCTCGCACTCGACGAGCGCGTGGAAGGCGGTGCTGATGGTCAAGATCGGCGTCGTCGTCCTCGCGGGGGTCGCGGCATGGCTCCACTCGAGGTCGACGTCCAAGAAGTCCCTCGCGATCTGGGGCTCGATCGCGGGGATCGCGTCCCTCGCGGCAGTCGTCCTCGGCGTGCTCCTGTCAGGCTGAGGACCGGCGGGGCACGAGGAGCGGTAGATTCGAACCAGCGGGTGGGTGATCCCGGCCGCAGGGAGGGATCGTGCAGATAGCTGAGATCGCAAGCCTGGAAGTGATCCTCATTGTCCTCGCTGTCGGCCTCGTCGTGTTCGGCAGCTCCAAGATCCCGAAGATCGCGAGGGGCCTCGGCTCGGCGAAGTCGGAGTTCGAGAAGGGCATCAAGGAAGGCCAGCAGGCGTCCACTCCAGCCGAGGACAAGAACCAGACCGACACGCCGGCGAGCTGAGCCGGCCGCGAGGGCCATCCCGACATGGATGACGTCCTCGCGACCGCCGATCGACTGTGGCGCGGGGAGGTCACGACTGCAGAGCTGCACCCGATCGGGCACATGGGCGGCCTCGCCGAGGTCGCCGACGGCATCGCCTTCGTGCCGAGCTTCGCGAACGTCACGGCAGTCAAGACCCAAGACGGGCTCTTCATGGTCGACACCGGCTCGTCGGTCGTGGCCCCCCTCATCTTCGAGGAGGTCCGGCGGTGGTCCGACCAGCGGCTCGACACCGCCGTGTTCAGCCACGGCCACATCGATCACGTGTTCGGCGTCGGGGTGTTTGAGACCGAGGCCGAGTCGCGCGGCTGGTTGCGGCCCCGGGTCGTCGCCCACGAGCACCTCCCTGCGCGCTTTGACCGGTACCGGCGCACCGCGGGCTACAACCAGGTCGTCAACCGCCGGCAGTTCGGCTTCAAGGACCTCGTGTGGCCGACCGAGTACCGCTACCCCGACGAGACCTACTCGACCACGCTGGACCTCGACGTCGGCGGCACGTCGTTCCTGCTCCGCCACGAGAAGGGCGAGACCGACGACCACACCGTGACGTGGGTCCCGAGCGCGAAGGCGCTGTGCTGCGGGGACCTGTTCATCTGGGCGAGCCCCAACGCCGGCAACCCGCAGAAGGTCCAGCGCTACCCCGCGGAGTGGGCCGCGGCGCTGCGGCGCATGGACGAACTTGGCGCCGAGATGCTGCTCCCGGGGCACGGCCTGCCCGTGATGGGCGCCGACCGTGTCCACCAGGCGCTCACCGATACGGCGCGATACCTCGAGGCGCTGGTCGACCAGACGATCGCGATGATGAACGAGGGCGCCCGGCTCTCCGAGATCCTCCACACCGTGCGGGCGCCGGCGGACCTGGAGGGAGCGCCGTACCTCCAGCCGGTCTACGACGAGCCCGAGTTCGTCGTGCGCAGTGTCTGGCGCCTCAACGGCGGGTGGTGGGACGGCAATCCGGCGACCTTGAAGCCCGCGCCCGACGCCGCGCTCGCGAGCGAGCTCGCCGGGCTCGCCGGCGGCGCTGCCGAGTTCTGTGACCGTGCGCTCGAGCTGCTTGCAGCCGGCGGTGACCGCGCGATGCGGCTCGCGTGCCACCTCGTCGAGTTCGCATGGCTCGCGACACCCGGGGACCCCGGCGTCTGCGAGATCCGCCGGCAGGTGTACACCGCACGGGCCGAGGCAGCGACCTCCACGATGGCGCGTGGTGTCTACAGGTGGGCCGCTCGAGAGTCGCTCGGCGATGCGAGCTGACGCTCGCCGTTGGCCACCTTCGGCGACCAGGGGCATCACCAGGGTTCCTTCAGGACAACCCGGCAGTAGCCTCGAGCCGGCCCGCGATCTCGGCGTGGCCGTGCATCGACGAGGGAGACGTGCCATGAGAAGGTTCACCCAACTGCCACGAGCCGTGGTCGCCGCCTTCGGCGCACTCGTGCTCCTCGGTTCGGCCGCAGGCATCGCGTCGGTCACCGCAGCGTCGGCGAGCACGACACCATCGACCTCGGGCCACGTGCTGCTCGTGGGCACCTTCCACGGGGTGAAGGGCAAGTACACGTCAATCCAGGCTGCGCTGAACGCCGCGAAGCCCGGCGACTGGGTGCTCGTGGCCCCCGGCGACTACCACGAGACCCAGGACCTCACGAATCCGCCCGCTGACTACTCCGAGGGCGCGTTCGGCAGCGTCCTCATCACGACCCCGCACCTGCACCTTCGCGGGATGAACCGAGCGACGGTCGTCGTCGACGGGACCAAGCCTGGCTCCCCCGCGTGCACGTCCAACCCCGCGGACCAGGAGTACGGCAACGTCGTCGGCGGCAACGCGGCCGGGCGCAACGGGATCACCGTGTTCAAGGCGAACGGGGTCAGCGTCGAGAACCTGACCGTCTGCAACTTCCTGTCGGGCTCAAAGAGCTCGGGCTACGGGGTGTGGTGGAACGGCGGCGACGGCACCGGCAAGATCGGGCTCACGGGCTATGTCGGCAACTACCTCAGCGCGACCTCCACCTTCTTCAGCAGCGAGTCGACAGCCGCGACCTACGGCATCTTCGCGTCCAACTCGCAGGGCCCGTCCACGTGGAACCAGCTGTATGCCAACAACCAGAACGACTCGGGCATCTATGTCGGGGGCTGCAGGCAGCTCTGCGACGTCACGATCTCGAACGTCTGGATGGAGTACAACGCACTGGGCTACTCAGGGACGAACTCGGGCGGCGCGATCGTGATCACGCACTCGCAGTTCGACCACAACCAGGACGGCTTCGACACCAACACGCAGCTGGC
>PLCI01000163.1:10749-11058 GCA_003135595.1 Acidimicrobiaceae bacterium
CCGACCGGCACGGGCATGACGCTGTCCGGAGGACGAAACGACACCGTGCTGCACAACACCTTCACGAACAACGAGGCGTGGGGAATGCTCGTTGTCCCCTACCCCGACACGGGCTCGCCGTCGCTCGGCCAGACGTGCGCAGGCACGGGCGGCCACGAGTACTCAGGGCTCGGCTGTGTCTATGACCCCCAAGGCAACGCGCTCATCGGCAACACGTTCAAGGACAACGGGGACTTCATGAACCCGACCAACTCCGACTTCGGGGAGCTCACGCTGTCGAGCCACGTCGTGAACTGCTTCTCGAAGAAC
>PLCI01000032.1:0-862 GCA_003135595.1 Acidimicrobiaceae bacterium
CTGCAGCGCTTCCAGAACTCCGCCGTCGTGAGGTCGACCCCGTCGGTGAACTCGTCTGACCCGAAGCGGATCGTGAGCGGCACGACGTCGATCTTGTTCGCCTCGAGCAGCGCCTTCGGCATGTCGCACGCGCTGTCGGTGACGATGCGCACTGATCCCATGTGACCTCCCCTCAGAGACTGCCACGCGCGCCGAGCCCCGTGCTGCGACGCGACCGTCGCGACAGCCACGCCGCGCACGCGACGAACGTGATCGCGCCCGCGGCGATGCTCCAGGCGAGGCGCGCGGCGAGACCGGCGCCGGTGTCCCAGCCCGTCGCGGCGGACGCGAGCACCGTCACGACGCCGGTGGCGATCGACGCGATGGCGATCCCGCCGAGCGGCCGGTAGCAGCCGGGCGCCCCGAGCAAGCCCGCTCGCCGGCGCACCACGACGAGGGCGGCGACCGCCGCGGCGCTGTAGGCGATCGACACCGACGAGGTGAGCGCGCCGATCGAGTGGCGCCCGATCGCGAGGGCGATCGCGACGTTGCAGCCGTTCTCGAAGACGTAGAGCCAGAAGGCGTCCCGGGCGCGCTGCATCGACTGGAGACCGCGGATCGCGAACTGGAAGCAGACGAAGCCCGGCAAGCCAGCGGCTAAGACGGCCAGGACGGTGCCCGCGAGCAGGTGGCCGTGGCCGTGGCCGCGATACAGCAGGAGCGCGACCAATGGCTGTGCGAGGACCACCAGGCCGACGGCGGCCGGCAGAATGATCCCCATCGTCCCGCGCAGGCCCGTGCCGAAGCGCTGGGCGAAGCTCGCGGAGTCCCTGGCCGTCCAGTGCCGCGCGAGCTCGGGGGTGACCGCCCCCATGACCGAGAC
>PLCI01000032.1:887-9073 GCA_003135595.1 Acidimicrobiaceae bacterium
CCGACCGCGCGGACCGCGTCGTCGCGCAGGTCGAAGCGCCACCGCAGCCGAAGCGCGCCGGCACGGACGAGCGACGGCGCGACGACGAGCGCCTGGAGGGCGACCCCGGCGGTCGTGCCGAGGCCGAGCAGCAGCAGCCTCGAGGTGGGCGCGGACACCGAGCCGAGCGAGGGGACCGGGTCGATCGCGGCGAACCACAGGAGCACCGCGACGCACACGACGTTGTTCGTGATCGGCGCCCACGCGGGCGCGGCGAACCGGCCCCGCACGTTGAGCAGCGCCGTGGCGAGCGACAGCAGGCCGTAGCAGAGGATCTGCGGGCTGAACCACCGCAGCAGCGACGTCGCGACGGCGCGCTGCTGGCTGAGGACGTGCGCGGGCCGCGCTGCGGACAGGTGGTTGAGCGCCGTGAAGGCATCGATGATCCACGGTGCGAGCGCCCAGGCGAGCACCGACGCCAGGACCAGCACGATCGTCGAGATCGTGACCACCGCGGAGATGGAGCGCCACGCGCGGCGGTCGCCGTCGATCGCGAGCCGCTCGACGAACACCGGGACGAAGGTGGCCGTCGCGACCCCGCCGAGCACGATGTCGTAGAGCATGTTGGGCACCGTGTTCGCGAGGTTGTAGGCGTCCGCGAGCGGGCTGAACCCGAGCACCCACGCGAGGACCAGGACCCGGACCACCCCCGTCGTGCGCGACGCGAGCGTGCCGAGCGCCATGGACCTCGCCGCACCGAGGGGCTTGACCGCGGCGCTCGTCGCCATCAGCGCGCCGCGCGCCGGCGCCGCGACGTCCGGATCCACCACGCAGCGAGCACCAGGGCGGCGAGCCCGGTCAGCACGACGCCCACGTAGGAGAACCCCGTCGCGCGCACGGTGATCTCGGCGCGCGCGAGCACGAGCCGCCCGTCTTGGGAGTACAGCGTGACAATGAGCGGCAGGTCGCCGTTCACGAGCGCGCGCGCCGGCACGCGCGTCGTGCGCACCGACGCGTCGAGGAGGAAGCCTGGGACCCTATTGTCCACCAGGCCCGGGAACGAGAGCCTCGGGCTCCTGAGCGCGAGCGTCCCGACGACCGTGTAGGGCGCGCTCGAAAAGACGGTGATCGGCAGTGACGCGCCGGACTCGGTGAGCGTGATCGGCCCGTCGTAGATGCGGAAGTAGCCGAGCTGTTGTTCCAAGCGACGGTGGACGCCGGCCATGAGCTCGCTGCGCGCAGGGTCCGACATCGGCTGCTCGGCCGACAACAGCTCGCCCTCGATCGAGGGGATGGGCGTGTTGCCCTTGACGATGGACGAGCTCAGCGCGTCGGTCCTGTTGCGCAGGAACTCGATCTCCTTGATCGTCGAGCGCGCGAGGGGCTTGGACGCGCCGAGCACGAGCGAGCGCACCGCGGGGAAGCCGTTCGCCCCGATGGGCACGGCCTTGAACGCCTCGGAGACCGACACCGGCTTGAGCACGGGGTTGTGCGCGAGCCCGTCGAGGACCGCGTCGACGAACGACGTCTTCACCCGCGACGTGGCGGTGGTCACGAAGACCGCGGCGCGCGGGGCCGGCAGGTTGGGCTGCTCGAAGTGCAGGAACGCGAGCTCGCCGAGGAGCTGGGCCGCGACGAGTTCGGGGTCCGAGGCGGTGTCCTCGCTGAGTGCGGACAGCTCGGTGTCCGACGCGAGCACGTGGGCACCTTGGGGTGCGCCGGTGACGCGGAAGGCGTCACCCCACGCGAGCGTCGTCGAGGGGTCGACGGCCAGCGCGGTGCCGTCGACGATCAGCCGGCGCTTCCCGACGGTCGCGACCGCGTTCGCCATCGTCGGGGTCTGCGGGCCGGTGCCGTAGGTGACCGACTTGGCCGGCGCCACGCTGAGCCCCGCGGATTTGAGGACCACCTCGTCGAGGGCGAACTGGCGGAGCACCTCGGCGTTGAGCTGGCTTGCTCGCAGCGCGCCGAGGTCCGCGGGCACGTAGGGCTCGCCGATGAGCTCGGCGACCGATGTCGCGGTGATGTGGCGGAGCAGCGCCATCGAGAGCGGTCCCTCCGGGGTGGTCAGACCCGCCGCGATCGTGCTGCCCTCGACGTCGACCGTGACCGGGACCTTCGGATGCTGGTCGACGCCGCGCAGGGCGCCGCGCGCGGCAGGGAGGCCGGCCGCCGTGCCCGCGACGCGAAGCACCCACGCGACGTCCAAGGGGGTGCTGGACGTCGCCACTGCGAATGTGACGAGCGTGACCAGCTGGGACACCTTGCCCCCGCCGATCACGGTGATCCGGAGCGGGTACACGCCGTCGCAGCCGGTCGAGCAGCCGAGCCGGAGCACGGGCGCGACGTGTCCGCAGAGCTGCCTCGGCGCGACGGCGACGCCGTTCGGGCTGACCGCGAGGGCCACGTGCAGCGGGCCCGCCGACGTGAGGCACGACACGGTGATCGGCGGGGTTGTCGAGGTCGGCCCGAAGGTCCCGCCGCCGCCGATGGCGGTGAGGAGCGCGGAGCGCGTGGTCAACCTCGAGTAGATCGTGAGCTGCACGGTCGCGTGCGGCGCGAGCGCGGGCCCGGTCTTGGACAGCGACAGCCCGAGCAGCTTGCCGGGGGGCCCGACGAACGGCGTCTCGAACAGCAGTCGGACCCGGGAGGTGGGCGTCGAGGCCCGTGCCGAGGCGCCCAACGACGTGCTCCAGGCGCTCGAGCCGAGCAGCATGAGCGCGCCGAGGAGGGCGAGCACACGGGCGGCCTGCCGGCGACGCACCCGCGTGCCGGAGTCCATGGTCGAAGGTTAGGTGGTGCCTTCAATTGTCCCGGGGCGAAGGACCGCTACCCTCGCCTCGGTGGCCGCGTCGAGTGTTCCGCCGCGCCTGCACGCGCTGCTCGCCGCCGCCGGGCCGATCTCGGCCAAGTTCGTGGCAGCGCATCGGCGCCTGTACCTCGTCGGGGGGTCGGTGCGCGACGCGCTCGTCGGCGACGTCGACCTCGACTCGATCGACCTCGATCTCACGACCGACGCGCGCCCCGAGGAGATCCTGGCGCTCCTGCGGGGGGTCGCCGACCAGATCTGGGAGCAGGGCAGGGCCTTCGGCACCATCGGGGCGAAGGTCCGCGGCCGGAACTTCGAGATCACGACGCACCGCGCGGAGGTCTACCGATCGGACTCGCGCAAGCCCACCGTCACCTACGGCGACGACATCGAGGTCGACCTCTCGCGCCGGGACTTCACGATCAACGCCATGGCCCTCGACCTCGAGAGCCTCCAGCTCGTCGATCCCTACGGGGGTGCGGTCGACCTCGCCCAGCGCCGGCTCGCCACCCCCCTCGACCCCGAGATCTCCTTCGGGGACGACCCCCTGCGGATGCTGCGCGCGGCGAGGTTCCTCGCGCGCTTCGACCTCGTCGCGGACGAGGCGCTGGTCGCCGCGGCGCGCGAGCTCGCGTCCCGGCTCGAGATCGTCTCGTCCGAGCGGATCCGCGACGAGCTCGACAAGATCCTGATGGTCGGGGTGCCGTCGGTCGCCCTGTGGTTCGTGGTGCGCACCGGGCTGTCGGCCCAGTTCCTCCCCGAGCTCGACGCCCTGGCCCTCGAGCAGGACCCCATCCACCGGCACAAGGACGTGCTCGCGCACACCCTGGCCGTCGTCGACAAGACGTCGGCCGACCGCCTCTTGCGCCTGGCCGCGCTCTTCCACGACGTCGGCAAGCCAAAGACGCGGGCATTCGGCCCCGACGGCGTCAGCTTCCACCACCACGAGGTCGTCGGCGCGCGCATGACGAGGGCTCGCATGAGCGAGCTGCGGTACCCGACCGACGACATCGACACGGTCTCGCGCCTCGTCGAGCTGCACCTGCGCTTCCACACCTACCAGATGGGCTGGACCGACAGGGCGGTGCGCCGCTACGTCCGCGACGCGGGCGAGCACCTGGCCCGGCTGAACGAGCTCACGCGCTGCGACTGCACGACGCGCAACGCCAAGCGCGCGACCGAGCTGGGCGCCCGCATGGACGAGCTCGAAGCGAGGACCGCGGACCTGTCGGCTCGCGAGGAGCTCGACAAGATGCGGCCCGAGCTGGATGGCGAGGCGGTGATGGCGAGGCTCGGGATCCCGCCGGGTCGTATGGTCGGCGAGGCGCTCGGATTCCTGCTGGACCTCCGCCTCGACGAGGGGCTGGTCGGCACCGACGAAGCGGGCCGACGGCTCGACGAGTGGTGGGCGGCGCGCGACACAACCGTCTGAACCGGCGGGCCTGGCGGGTATCCACTTGCGAACTAGTAACCGACGGTTGCTGACAAACGGCCCTTGACATAGGGACGATCTCCAGTAGGATACTGAGTATGATACTCGAGAAGGATCGATGAGCGTCCGGCACGCGCTGCTGGCGCTCCTGAGCGAGGGGCCGAAGTACGGCCTGCAGCTCCGCAACGAGTTCGAGGCCAAGACGGGCGACGTCTGGCCCCTCAACGTCGGGCAGGTGTACACCACGCTGCAGCGCCTCGAGCGCGACGGCCTGGTCGTCTCTGACGGCGAGGGCGAGGAGGCCGGCGCGCAGAAGGACTTCCGCATCACCGAGCTGGGTGAGCGAGAGCTCGAGACCTGGCTGCGCACCCCGCCGGATCTCTCGGCCCCGCCCCGGGACGAGGTCGTGATGAAGGTGCTCATCGCGATGTCGGTGCGTGGCGTCGAGGTCCGCGAGGTCATCCAAGATCACCGGCGCTACATGGTCGAGCTGATGCAGGAGTGGACGCGGCTCAAGTCCCACGACGGCCGCGACGACCTGAACTTCGCCCTCGTCGTGGACGCGGAGCTCTTCCGCCTCGACGCCGTCATCCGGTGGCTGGACGCTGCGGACGGTCGCATCGCTCGCTTCGACCCCGAGGCCGACGCGCCCGCGACGGCTACGCCGCGGGCCATGCCCTACCCGCTCCCTCGCAGGACGGCGGTGCGGCGATGACGGCCGCCCTCGAGCTGCACGACGTCTTCAAGACGTTCGGCGACGGGCCGACCGCCGTCCACGCGCTCCGCGACGTGAGCCTGTCGGTCGCGGCCGGCGAGCTGGTCGCCGTCATGGGTCCCTCTGGCTCGGGCAAGACGACGTTGCTGACCATCGCGGGGGGCCTCGAGGACCCGACGAGCGGCGAGGTGTTCGTGGATGGCGAGCCCACGTCCAAGATGTCGCGGGGGCACAAGTCGCAGTTGCGCCGCCGCTCGATCGGCTACGTGTTCCAGGACTACAACCTGCTCGCCGGGCTCAGCGCGCTTGAGAACGTGTCGCTGCCGCTCGAGCTCGACGGCGTGTCCTCCAAGCCCGCGCGCATCAAGGCCCAGGCGGCGCTCGACAACTTCTCGGTCCTCGACAAGGCCGACAAGTTCCCCGACGAGCTCTCTGGTGGCGAGCGCCAGCGTGTTGCCATCGCGAGGGCGACCGTGGGGGAGCGGCAGCTGATCTTGGCCGACGAGCCGTCGGGCGCACTGGACTCGGTGAACGCCGAGTCCGTGATGCGTGCGATCCACGACGCGTGCAAGCAGGGCGTGGCCGCCGTCGTGGTGACCCACGACGCGAAGCTGGCATCGTGGGCCGATCGCGTGGTCTTCATCCGTGACGGCAAGATCATGGACGAGACCCACCCGCCGTCCTCGCCCGAGGCGTTCGTCGCCCACCCGGCCCAATGAGCTCGCGCGTGTCGCGCGGCGGCATCCCGGCGCGCGAGGCCGTGCTGCGCTGGTCGCTGCGGATGTTCCGACGCGAGTGGCGACAGCAGATCCTGATCTGCCTGCTCGTCGCGGCCGCCGTCGCGACGACCATCCTCGGGGCCGGGATCATCTCGGGGAGCCAGGTGCCTCAGAACGCGGGCTACGGGACGGCGAACCAGCTCGCCGCGCTGTCCGGCCAGGACCCGCACCTCGCCCAGGAGCTCAGCGCGCTGCGCTCGCACTTCGGGCAGCTGGGCGTGATCGACGCCGTGCCCGTCGCCACCGGGACGGTGTCGGGGGCGCTGCTCGAGTCCCTCGACCCGCACGGCCCGTACGTGGCGCCGCTCGTGCAGCTCGCCTCGGGGCGCTATCCGGCTGCGCGGGGCGAGGTGGACCTCACGAGCGAGCTCGCCCAGCTCTACGGCACGCACGTCGGTGGGACCTGGGTCGCGGCCGGCACGACGTGGCACGTCGTCGGCGAGGTCCGCACGCCGACCGACCTGAACGCGACGTTCGCGCTCGCGGCCCCCGGGGCCATCGCGCACCCCGCGACCGTCACGGCGCTGTTCGACGCGACCCCCGACCAGCTCGCGAGCTTCTCGCCGCCGAAGGCCATCTACAACACGCTGATCGGCTCCATCGCGCCTCTGCCGGCGAGCTCGCTTGACATCGGCGAGGTGCTGCTCCTCGTCGCGGCCACGTTCGGCATGCTCTTCATCGGGCTGATCGCGGTCGCCGGGTTCACGGTGCTCGCACGCCGACGCACACGCGCCATCGGCATGCTCGGGGCGCTCGGCGCCGACGAGTCCCTGGTTCGGCTCGCCCTGCTTGTCAACGGCCTCGTCGTCGGCGTCGCGTCGATGGCGCTCGGCGGCCTCGTCGGGCTCGCGGGGTGGTGGCTCTACGCGCCGCACCAGCAGGCGAGCGTCGGCCACGTCGTCGATCCCGCCGCGATCCCCTGGTGGCTCGTCGTGGTCGCCCTGGTGCTCGCACCGGTGACGACCACGCTGGCCNNGCGCGGGCCACCTCGAAGCTCCCCGTCGTCGCGGCGCTGTCCGGCCGGCCCACCGAGCCAACCGCGTCACGCCGCAACGCCGCCCGGGGCGTGGCGATCCTCGCCGGGGGCGTCCTGCTCGTATTCGCCGGCAGCTCGGCGGGCCACGGTGGCGGCGGCGGGAAGGGTGGCGGCGTGCTGTCCGTGCTCCTCGGGATCGTGCTCGCGAGCGTCGGGCTGTTCATGGTGTCCCAGTGGATCGTCGCCCAGCTCGGCCGCTTCGCGACTCGGGCACCGGTCGCCACCAAGGTCGCACTGCGCGACCTCGCGCGCTACCGGTCACGCTCGGGGGCGGCGCTCGGTGCGATCTGCCTCGCGCTGCTCGTGACCGGGGTGGTCGTGGGCGCGGCGACAGCGCGCTACTCGGACCCGTTCGACTGGGTCGGACCGAACCTCACGAGCAACGTCGTCCTGGTCTACGGAGGCTCTGGAGGAGGCCCGACGGGCATCGTCCAGTGCACGCCAGGCGGCTGCAGCAAGGGCGCGCCGGTCAGCCAGTCGACCATGACCAACGCCCAGCTCGCCGCCTTCTCCAAGCGCGTGGCGACCGCGATCGGCGCGACGAACGCGCTGCCCTTGTATATGCCCAACGCGGGGCTCAATACCTCGTCGGGTCCGAACTTCAACGGCCCGATGTACGTGGCGACGCCGGCCCTGCTCGCCCACTACGGCATCACGCCTTCCTCGATCGACCCGATTGCGCTCGTGCTCACCGCACGGCCCGGGCTCTCGAGCGACGCGGGCAGCCTGGCCCTCGTCCACGGCCAGGCGTGGACGAACCCGGGCTTCTTCAACGGCAACGTGGGCCCGTGCCCGCCCGGCTACTGCGTGCCGGACCCGTCGGTGCAGTACGTGTCGCAACTGCCCACCGGCACGTCGGCGCCGAACACCGTGCTCACGATGCACGCCGTGACGACACTGCACCTGACGACCACGCTGACGCAGTACCTGCTCAGCACCCCGCAGAACCTGACGCCGCTACAGAAGCAGACCGCGCGGACGCTGGCTTCGTCGGCGGGTACCATCGTCGAGACAGCGAACTCGTTCGCGTCGCTGAACGAGGTGCTCGACTGGTCGATCGCCGCAGGCTTGCTGCTCGCCCTGGGCGTGCTCGCCATGACCGTCGGGCTCATCCGCGCCGAGACCGCCTCGGAGCTGCGCGTGCTCTCCGCTGCAGGCGCCAGCCGGCGCACGCGCAGGGCGCTCACCNNCTTCCTCTTCACCAACAAGTCCAGGAGCTTCAACCAGCTCACCCAGAACGTCCCCTTGCGCCAGCTCGGCATCATGCTGGTCGGGCTCCCGCTCCTCGCGGCGCTCGGGGGATTGTGCTTCGCAGGCCGCGATCCGTCCGGCATCGGGCACCAGCCGATCGAGTAGTTACCGCAGCCCCGCGCGCCGCTCACTGCGCCAGACGTAGCGCAGGCCCGACCAGTCCTCGTCGAGCATCGCCACCTTCA
>PLCI01000143.1 GCA_003135595.1 Acidimicrobiaceae bacterium
CCTGAGCCCGCATTGACCAGCCATATCCGGCCGCCCACTCCGTAAGGCTGAATTGGCTCTGAGAATTGGTACTGCGCCCCCTTGATGATCTGTATCTGTCCGCCGCTTTGCCGACTGTGGGCCGCACTTGCCGAAGAGGCCATCAGGAGAATCGCGACGGCGGCGATCGAAGACGCGCGGATGAGCCAGGTGCGGCGACCCAATGGGCGTGTCGATGCACTATCAGGCGCGAATTCGTCGAGTTGCATCGTGTCACACCTTTGAGCGGAGCGCCGTTGGCTCCGCGACAACTTAGTGCCCCCAGGTGTGGGGGCCACGGCGGCAAGCAAACGCCTCGAAGGTGCCGACAGTCTTTGGCGTCGAACTCATCACCCATGACTCAGACCGCACCCTTCGAGCATCGGCTCGGTTCCAATGATCAACTAATCAAAGTCACTGCCGATCGGCGCGTTGCGGTTTAGCCAAAGTTCCCCACCGCGAAGCGCGGCACGCACTCGGCCGGGACGAGATCTTCGATAGCGCAGGCGATGAGTGTGGTGGCGTCGGCGACAGGGATCTGGATCGCCGGCCGGGTTACGGTTGACTCACCTGCGGGGCAGGAGGGCAGGTGAGCGCTCTCTGACTTCGCGGGACAACCAGCGAGGAGGACCAATGTCCAAGACGATGAATGCCCTGGTGGCGTCGCGCGCCGGTCTCGCCGTCATGATTGCGGTGGCAGCCGCAGTGGTGGTCGGTGGGGTGAGTTACGCCTCGGTCCCTGACAGCAACGGCGTGGTTCATGGCTGCTACAAGGCTCAAGGTGCGAGCTATCCCTTGAGCGTGATCAACTCCTCCACTCACCCGAACTGTCCCACTGGGTACAAGGCGCTCAAGTGGGATGCAAGTCCCCCTGGGATCGGCGTGGGCACCGGTGCAGCGACGGCCGGCGCTGCCTCCGGCTCCGGGTGCACGTTGGGCGAGGTGTCCCTCTTTGCACAGCATGGCGCCTATCTGCCGCTGAACTACGTGATCGCGAGCGGAGAGCTGGTGTCCATCAAGTCGTACCCCACACTGTTTAAGCTCTTGGGTACCACGTACGGCGGAGACGGGAAAGGCACGTTTGCCCTGCCGAAAGTGCAAGCTCTGGCGCCAGATCACATGACCTACGCGATCTGTGTCTCCGGCGTCGCTCCTTGATCCGATCCGTTGACATCGATAGCTGATGCGATCGATGTCACGAGTGCAACGACTCTGTGAATCTCGCGCCATGATTCGAGCCACATTGAGGTGCATCGGGCGTCACTCGGGCGCTTCAGGGTCTTCCAGAACTTCAAGCCTCTTGGATATCTTCCGGAGTGAGTAGAGGATCTCGCCCGAGATGCTGAGCAACGCCGCGAAGACTATGGAGAGGCCAATGATCGCGGCCAGACCGATGACTTCCCCGGCGTCGAAGCGTGGCCGGTGAATTCTCACGAACACCTATGGTCAGGGCGAATCCGACGACCAGGATGAGAACCGCTCCCCAATCGTCGAAGGAAGAGGCTTTCCCTTCGGAGTCCTCGTCCAGCGACGCGGTGAATGATGGTCCGGTGACTTCGAACCCGAACCCGCACGTGGGACAAAATGCGAACGTGACATCCACTTGATGTCCGAGAGGGCACTGCTGAGTGCTCGGGGTGGGCTCTTCGTGCTCACTCACGTCCCACACTCTGTCATGGCCCGCCGCGCGAGGATCTGACAAGAAGGGACATGGGCGGCATCCGTTTTCGACGCAAGCTCGTGACCAAGCTGGCCCGAGTCGCGTCACTGTCTTGTGTGCCGCCGCATACTTGCCGAGGACGACTTCATTGAGCTCGAGAGCATCCTCTCCCATGTTTCGCATCTTCCGCCATCGTGAGCCGGCGCTCTTGATCTCAGGGCAAGCCATTTCCAGTTTTGGCGACGGGGTTGCCAACGTCGCACTCACGATCCTCGTGATCGAGACGACCCACAGCGCATCCAAGCTCGGCTTCTATGCCGCTGCTCGGATGATTCCTCTTGTCGCGTTCCTCCTGGTCGGCGGCGCAATCGTCGACCGCCTCTCTCGTCGTACGTTGATGCTGATCTCTGACTCGGTGCGAGCCCTCCTCGTGTCAGGCGTCGCCGTGCTTTCAGCTGTTGGGCAGTTGCACTATTGGGAGCTGATCCTCATGGCAGCACTCTTCGGCGCATTCGACTCGGTGTTCGTTCCGGCAACATCCGCCCTGGTGCCCGAGATCGTCCCAGACGACCTTCTTCAATCGATGAACGCCGTGCGCTCGCTCTCCTCGAGCTTCGTAGGTGGCGTCCTTGGGCCGGCTCTGGGCGGTGTGCTTGCCGCGTGGAGCACGTCGCTGGCGCTCGGCGTTGACGGCATCACGTTCGCAGTCAGCGCCTCAGCACTGCTCCTCATGCGCGCAACTCCGAGATCTGCGAAGTCAGCGGACAGCTCGATACTCCAGGAGATCGCTCAAGGGATTCGTTTTGTTTGCCGAACCACGTGGATCTGGACGACGCTGGCGGCCTGCGCATTCGGCAATGCCCTGATCTTCAATACGTCGTCCATCTTGACTCCGTACGTGCTGCTTCACAACCTCCACGCCGCCAAGTTCACGGTTGGCGTCGCGTTCGCGCTCTCTGGCGTCGCCGGAACGATCGGCACGGTGATCGTTGGCTCAATGCCAACGCCGCGCAGGAGGATCCGAGTCATGTGGACCAGTTGGCTCGTGAGCATGGGTGGGGCGCTCATCCTGGCTGTCGCCACCAACATGTGGGAAGTCTTCCTAGTGCCGTTGATCATGTCCCCAACCATCATGTTGGGCAACGTGATCTGGGAATCCATGCTCCAGCGGGAGGTTCCGCGTGAGCTCCTCGGCCGTGTCTCATCCGTTGACTGGTTCGTGTCTCTTGGATTGAGCCCGATCGGCCTTGCGGCCGCCGGCGTGCTGGTTGCGTCGGTCGGCGTACGCAACTACCTGTTCGCATCGGTTGCATTCTGTGCGATACCTGGATTCATGATCTTGATGTCGAGGCGCGCGAACGCCATCGATACTGGACGAAGGAAGATCACGAAGGTCGAGCAAGAGACCGGCTCGACAGATGGCCGCTCAGAGGCTCCTCGCTGATGCGCGACCCAACTGAGCCGGGGACGGTCCCGGCCGGCACACCATCGAAGTCCCTGCTGATGAGTGCGCGTGCGGGGGAGCCAACAGTATTCGTTACACGTCGGGCCTACCCTTGCGTTGGTGCGACCAGTCTCGATTGATCAGGCAAGAGATGCCATCGAGGGGTCGTGGTCGGTCGAGACCTGTGATCCAGTTGATGTTCCTGAGTGGTCGCCAGGTAATTCAGCGCGAGGACAGTGCGGCTCGACAGCGCTTGTTCTAAACGACATCTTCGGCGGGGAGCTCCTGGTGGCAGAGGTGCTCCGCCACGACGAGTCCCGCCAGGGATACCACTACTGGAATCGACTCCCAGGTGGACGGGAGATTGATCTGACCAGGCAGCAGTTCACTGAGGATGAGGCCGTGCAGTCGCCTCGGATAGTGAGCCGCCCCTCGGGTCCGCCACGACGATGTGCGGAGCAGTACGACCTGCTGAGAGAACGCGTGTTCGGACTGCTCGGTCTGCGCCTTCCTTGAACGCGACCGTGCAAGCACATTGCCGTCGTGCGCGACCTGCGCGACGTGCACTGGCATCTCTCATTGATGCCCAGCGCCTGCTCGACGTTACGTCGCAGCTACCCGCGGCCGGGACGAGTCGTCCGATGTGGGCGTCATGTCGTAGGTCACCCAACTCGTTCGGGTTGCAACCTTGTCGTACGCACCCTGAGCCCGAAAATTGTCGACCGCAGTCGTCCACCTGACGACCGACCAGTTGCGCTGGAGCGCCAGGCGATTCATCTCAGCGAAGAGCGCCTCGACCGCTCCGAGCCCCCTGCATCCAGGGTCGACGAAGAGGTCATCGAGGTAGCCGGCGACAACGCCTCGAAGTGGCCGAACCCATTCGCGAAGGTGTGCCAAGCCTCGAGGGACGCCGAGTTCGTTGCCGTCGTCGTCGATTTCGATTGCAACGAGTGCCTCCACGCGCCTCTCGACATGGATCCAGCTCCAAATCTGTCGCTGGTGCTCATCTGAGGTCGGCCACGCGTAGAAATCGCAGTATCCCCGAAAGAGGGTCGACCAGGGTTCGTATTCATCTTCGCCAACGGTCCGAACCTTCCAATCCGGTGTCATCGGGTCCCTCCAAGTGGCCGTCGACGAGCGAGATTCATCAGTGTGCTTGGGCTGTGCCCCGCCGAAATTGGGTCCTCAGCAACGCGGGCCGACGTCGTGGTCGCAGTTGATGCAGGCGTTCGACTCATCCCTGGTGGTGCCGGGTTTCGGCGTGTGCATCGCTCTCGCCTCCGGATGGGTCCACATGGATGATCGCGTCTGACAGTCGGGCGACGCGGTGCAGCAGCTCGTGGTGCACGGCCTCTGCGATCGCGTGAGCCTGCGTGACTGGCAGGTCGCCGTCGACACTGAGCCGCACCTGCGCCAGAAGTCGGTGGCCAGCCCAGCGTGCGCGGACCTCCGTGACGGATCGGACACCATCGATCTCTTCGGCGAGCGCTTCGATCTGCGCCACGACGTCGGGATCAACGGCGTCAAGGAGACGCTGGCCCACGCTCTTCACCGCTCGATAACCGACAACCACGATCGCCGTGGCGATCAGGAGCCCGACTACGCCGTCGGCCCATCGTGCTCCAAGGACGACCGCGATGGCGCCGATCAGTACCAGCAAGGACGTGACGCCGTCAGCTCGGGCGTGCAGCCCGTCGGCCTCGAGGGCACCCGAACCAATGCGGCGGCCAACTCGGATCCGGTACTGCGCGACCACCTCGTTGCCGACTGCGCCGACGACGGCCGCAGCCATGACCAGCCCCAGGCCGGACACCTTGTGCGGGTGGAGGAGGCGGATGATCGCCGCGTACGCGGCGAAGGCCGCCGACGCGGCGATCAGCGTGATCACGAAGAGCCCGGCGACGTCCTCGGCCTTGCCGTAGCCGTAGGTGAACCGGTTGTTGGGCGAGCGTCGACCTAGTCGGAACGCCATCCAGAGCGGCAACGCGGAGAACGCGTCAGATGCGTTGTGCAGCGTGTCGCCAAGGAGCGCGACGGACCCGCTCGAGACGACGACGATCGCCTGGAGCAGCGCCGTGGCCAGAAGGATGACGAGCGAGACGGCCACGGCCCGGATGCCGTCGGCACTTGTCTCGAGCGCCTGGTCAAGCGAGTCGGTGGCGTCGTGCGAGTGCGGTGCGAAGAGGCTCCGCAGCATGCCTGCGATGCCACCGTGCTCGTGCTCGTGCTCGTGCTCGTGCTCGTGAGCCTGCTCATGAGCAGGTACGTGATCGTCGGGCACCGCCTCGAGCTCGGCCACCGGTGCAGTCTGATGGCCCGCGGCCGTACGCGCACGTTGCGAACGACTTGCAATGCCGCGCGGCAGCCAGTCGTCGCGCTAGCCGCGCGCGTCCGCGAACCGAGGCACACCGTCTTCGAGCTGGAGCTCCGCGCCATTCGCGGTGAAGCTGATCGCGTGGTACCAGCCACAGAGCATCAGGAGGTCGAGCAGCTCGGGCTCGGTCAGGATCGCCGCCAGCCGCAGCCAGAGTGCGTCGTCAACGTGCGCAGTGTCGTGCAGCGCGTCGGCGGCCGAGATCAGGACGCGATCGCGCTCGTCCTTCCAGCATTCGTCTGATGAGTCTCCATGCGTGAGCGACGTGACCTGTTCCCGCGTGAGCCCGACACGCTCGGCGAAGAACGCCACGTGGACTCCCCACTCGTACTCGCACCCACACCGAGCGCACGTTCGGTCGATGAGGATCTCGCGGTCGCGCATCGAGAGCGACAGTCGCTTGCTCAGCTCATAGCCCCCCCAGGGACCCATCGCGGTGGTCATCGGAAGGTTGCGGACGAAGGTGCGGAAGAGCAGGAGGGGAGGAGCACCGGGGGGCATCATCGCCTCGAGGCGCTCGGCGACCTCCGGCTCGTAGGGGGGCGCGAGTGGGCCTATGCGTGCCATGGCAATCTCCTGGGGTCTCGGTCGGCTTGTGCTTGTACTGCGAGTCTCGCGCGCGACGAACCCGCGATGCGGGGTCCCTCAGTGCAGGAATCGCCAGTGCACGCCGTCGGTGGTGCGCCAGATCCCCGCTCCCCGGCTCACGATGAACGCACCTCTTGGGCCGACGGAGTCGAACTGGCTGGGCGCCACAATGTTGGGGCGCGCGGCGACCCAGTCGCTGCCACCGTTGACGCTCACCGAGGACGGCCCGACGGTGCTCACCTGCCACAGGATCGTGCCGTCGTTGCTCATCGAGAAGGCGGCCGACATCCCGTCGCCGAAGCGGCCCACGTGCAACGTGCGCGCCTCATTCGCGGCCGCGATGAGGCGCCAGGTCGACCCTCGATCGGCAGAAGTGAACAGCTCATTGAGCCCCTGGTTCATCCCTTGGTCGAGCGTGCAGTAGATGATCCAGCGTCGCAGGGAGTTCGCGAGCAGGGTCCCCGGGAACGCCTGGCCGCATGGATTCGTGACCGACTGCCAGGTCGTCCCGCCGTCGAGCGTCTCGACGATCGCACCGGCGCCGGGCTGACCGGACGAGGCGTCGAGCAGGACGCCCGCGCCTGATCCGACGGCTGCGAAGACGAGCGCCGCCGTTGGGCGCTGGAAGCTCGGCGCCGGCTGCGACGCGTCCGTCGAGAGGCTCCCGGGAACGCGGTGTCCGAGTGGCGGGGCAAGACGGCCCGGTGCGTAGACGTAGAGGTACGAGCCGCACGTCCAGGTCTTGCCATGCGTGGTGTTCCGGGCGCAGCGGTCGGTCGTCACCCAGAGGCGCGAGCCCACCGACGCCGCACTCAACAGCTGGCCCAGCACAGCGACCTGCCGCCACGTCCGCCCGGCGTCGGCCGAGACGCTGAGCACGGGCCTCGGGTACTGGACGTAGTAGTAGAGGTCGCTCGCCACGCCGATCAGGGAGTCGGCGGTCTGGCTGGGGTACGCAGCGGTCGGGAGGTAGTTGGTGACACGCCACGTCGACGCCCCGTCGGTGGTCGCGACGAGGTAGGTCTGGCTCGGTGCCGACGTGCTCTGCGGGACCACCGCGAGACCAATCCCCTCGGACATCGTGCGCATGTGGACCTCGAAGACCTGGCGGACCGAGATCGGAGCGCCGCGCGCCAGGCGTGCGTTGGCCGTCGGCTGCGGGCTGATGGTCTGTCCGCGGTGCGCGTATGACGAGGCCAGCGCCACGAGGAGCAGGATGACGATGAACGCAACGACGTAACGGTTGATCCGCCGTCCCCACCAGCGCTCGAGCAACCGGCTGTTCACCTGAGAAGTCTCCCACCGGCCGTGCAAGCCGTCCGCACGACGAGACGAACGAGGTGCCGTGCTACGGCATCGCTTGGCTCACGCCCATCCACCCGCGTAGGCGACGAACTGACCGGTGGTGAACCGGCTGGTCCCGTCGAGGTACGGCATGCAGAACGAGGCGAACTCCTGCATGGTTCCCAGCCGACCCATCGGCACCTGGGCCTCCACCTTGGCCCTGCCCTCCGGCGTCGTCGCCTTGCTGGCCGCGAGGAAGTCGGGAAAGTCCATGAAGTTGGTGCCGACGGCGTTCACCTGCACGCCCGTCGGGGCGATCTCGTCCGCGACGTTGCGGACCAGCATGTTGGCCCCGGCCCGAGCTGACGAGTACAAGGGCGCGCCCGGCGTCGGTCGAACTGCCGAGGCGCTCGTGATGACGAGCACCTGGCCCTCGCCTCGCTCCACCATCACCGGCACGACGGCGCGAAGGAAGTGGTACGGAGCCTCTAGGCAGCCCTGCACCGCTGCGCGGAGGTCCTCGATGCTGGAGCGCAAGAATCGGCCCACGACGATCCTCCCGGATGCGGCCACGGCGCTGTCGATGCGTCCGAAGCGACTGATCGCGGCCGCCACGAGCGCAAGAGCGGACTCAGGCGCTGCCAGGTTGTGGACTCCCGTGACGACCTCGACGGCTGCACCGAGTCCCGCGAGCTCGTCGACGAGGCCGTCTGCCGGATCGCCGACCACGAGGTCGTGCCCGCGAGACGCGAGGCTTCGCGCGAGGTCGGGCCCCACGTAGCCCGCGGTGCTGGCCACAAGCGCCACGCGTCTCGTGTCAGACACGTGGCACCTTTGTCGCCGAGCTTGGTAGAGGGTCGGTGCGCATCGGTGCTCCAGTCGGACGTCGCTTTCGCGTCAGGTGGCGCCACTCTGTCACCGCATGACCTCGCGTGTCGTGAGCGGCAGGCACCGATGACGCTGCCCCAGCGAGCACCGGACAACCTGCGATCCCCCAGCCAGCAGTAAAATCAGCCGATGGATCCCCGGGCCGAGCGCACGAGCCGGCGGCTCCGCGACCGTGAGTTCGTGGTCGGTGCGCTCTCCGGGATCATTGCAATCGCCGCTCTGATCGTCGGCTCCGAGCAGGGAGGCTTCAGCGGGCCGGCCCTCCATCCCAAGGTCTTCGCCTGGGTCTCGGCCACGGTGCTGCTCGTGTTCGGCGTCGTCGCCTCGCGCAGCCTCGCGTCGGGCCTGGGCGGCGTCGCCACCAAACGCACCTTCGCGACCGCAGGTGCTGCGGTCCGCCTCTTGCTGACGGGGCTCGGGCTCGTGATCGTCCTCTTCGGGGTGTTTGCCGTCCTCGGCGTGTCCGTCAGCCACCTGCTGATCGGTGCCGGGCTCGCGGGCATCGTGCTCGGGATCGCCGCGCAGCAGTCGCTCGGCAACGTCTTCGCCGCGATCGTCCTGTTGTTCGCGAGGCCGTTCGCGGTCGGTGACCACATCCGGATCCGTTCCGGCGCCATGGGCGGGATCCTGGACGTGTGGGTGCTCGAGGTGGGGCTCACGTACGTGACCGTTCGAACCGACGAGGGTCTTCTGAAGCTCCCGAACTCCGCGGTGCTCGCAGCAGGGATAGGCCAACTCTCCCGGACGCCCGACGACCAGCAGACGCTGCCTGGCGTCGAGCCGCAGGGCACGGAGTGAGCAGACGTGCCACGCGATGTCGTCGCGATCGGCGCGTTGTCACCGAGGCAGCGCGGACTGCAAGGGCGACGACCCACGCGCCGATAGCGTCGATGCCATGATCGTGTTCGTCCACGGCGTCCCTGAGACCGAGGCCATCTGGGATCAGGTCAGATCGCACCTCGGTGCGGAATCGGTTGCCGTGTCGCTGCCCGGATTTGGCAGTGCGAGGCCTGCTGGCTTCGGGGCAACGAAGGACGACTACGCAGCATGGCTCCTCGCCGAGCTCGACTCGATCGACGGGCCGATCGACCTCGTCGGCCACGACTGGGGGGCGACGCTCACCAACCGAATCGTGACCACGCATGGCGACCGCATCAGGTCGTGGGTCACTGATGGCCTGATGCATCCCGACTACGAGTGGCACGAATTCGCAAAGGTCTGGCAGACGCCGGACGAGGGCGAGGCTTTCTGGTCCCAGATGCTCGCAACGCCGGTCGACCAGCAGGCCGAGATCTTCGAGGGCTTTGGCGTGCCCCGCCAGGGTGCAATCGACATGCTGTCTCGGATCGACGAGACCATGGCATCGTGCATCCTCGATCTCTATCGATCGGCGACACCGAATCCCTACGCGAGCTGGAGCTACCCCATGGAGCCCGTGTCCGCGCCCGGGCTCGTGCTCATCGCGACCGAGGAGCCATTCGGCAACGTGGCTCTGACGCGTGAGGCGGCCGAGGCGCTTGGCGCGCGAGTCCACGTGCTCGAGGGCCTCGGCCACTGGTGGGCGCTGCAGGCGCCGGCAGAGGCAGCGTCGGTCCTCCGCGACTTCCACGCGTCGCAGCGCTGAGTCCTGGCTCCCGCTCGCGCGCTCGATCGGACCGACTCGTCCCGAGCGGTCCTGGAATGTCCGGACTTCGTCAGCGCGACCCGCGCGAGACCAGCTCTCGGAGCCGGACCCGCTGGCCGGTCTGGAGGATCGCCCTGCGGTAGATGTCCGAAGCCAGTCGCGCGACAAGGACCGTGCTGGCGACGCTCACGATCGCCGAGGCGGCGAACTCCCACCAGGTCACCTCGCCGAAGCCGACGAGGACGGGCATGGCGAACGGCGCCGTCGGGGGGAGGTAGGCGAGGACTTTGAAGAGCCCCGACGCGCTTCCCGTAGAGACAGTCGTGATCGCCGTGACGTAGCCGAAGATGATCGGAATGCTCAGGGGGAACGCGAGGCTCTGCACCTGGTCCTGCCGCTCGACCGTCGAGCCCGCCGCGGCGTACACCCAGCAGTAGAAGGCGTAGCCGAGCACCAGCCACAGGAAGGTCGCGGCGAGCGTCGCCGGCGCGGTGCCGTGCAGGAATGAGGAGCCGACCGCGTTGCCGAGGAGCAGCGCGAATCCCAGGATCAGCGTCGCCTGGGCGAACGCGACCATGCCGATGCCGAGGACCTTGCCGGCCAGGAGCTGCATCGGCCGCACGGCGGCGAGCAGCACCTCGACGACACGGCTGGACTTCTCCTCCATGACGCCCATGAGGATCCACGTGTTGTACTGCGTGAGCATGACGAAGACGATGACCAGTCCGAAGATCGACACGGAGTGAACCGGTGACTTCGCCGACCCCTTCGCGAGGGCGATCACGGTGAGCGGCTTGGCCGACAGCACCGCCGATGCCTGGGACCGTGAGATCCCCGCGGCAGCGATGGCCCTGGCGACCCCGAGGTTCCTCGCGAGCGCCTGGACGAACAGCGCGTTGGTCGACGAGTCGGTCGGGCTGATCGCGGTCTGCACCATGAGCAGCTCGCCATTGACGAGTGCGAGGTCGAGCTGCCCGGACTGGAGCTTGCTGCGGGCTTCACCTTTGCTCGCCTCGGGGATCATCCGGTAGCTCGCGCCAGCCTCGCTTGCAGAGGCCGCGATGAGTTGGCTCTGCAGTCTCGTGACGTGACCCACGAAGCCCACGTGCTCGGGCGTGCTGGTCGACTTGTCGAGCACGGGGATCACGATGGCGGCGGCGATGATGCCGAGGATGATCACCGTGCCGATGCGCAGGACGCGTCCTCGGAGTCGCTCTCGGATCTCTCGTGCGCTGATCATCGCGATGTCGCTGGTCAGGGGGCCGAGCCAGAGCGGTGACGGCACCGAGGCTCGTGGCCTTCGCCGCCGGCGGAGCCAGACGCGGATCGCGACGAGTGCGACGACGATGCCGATGACGGCGTACTTCACACGACCGCCTCGCGAAAGACCTCGGAGAGACGACGCCGCTCGACGACGAACTCGGAGACCGTGCCGGCTCGCATGGCGGCGCGGAGCACCAGCTGCGGGTCCATCTCGTCGCCGAGGACGAGACGTGCCTCGCCGCCGGTCACCTCTGACACGGTCACACCCGGCAGAGCTCGCGCCCAGTTGCCGTCTCGGTCCTCGTCGACGCGCACCACGAGTCGACTCGACCCGCTCGTCGCGAGCTCGTCGACGGTCCCGGCGATGACGAGGTGGCCGCGGTCGATGATGATGACCTCGTCGCAGAGATCCTCGACCTGATCGAGCTGATGGCTGGAGAAGAGCACGCACGTCCCCGACGACGCCAGGTCTCGGAGGACCCCGCCGATCGCGTCGATGCCAAGCGGGTCGAGCCCGGCCAGGGGCTCATCGAGGATCAGCATCTCGGGGCTGTGCGCAAGCGCCCCCGCGAGCTGGACCCGCTGCTGGTTGCCATGCGAGAGGGTCTCGACCTTCGAGCGAGTCCGGTCGGCGATGCCCAGCCGCTCGAGCCAGGTCGTCGCGGCGGCAAACGCCGCGGCGGCCGACATGTCATGCAGCCGACCCAGGTACTCGACCTGCTCGCCGACGAGCATGCCGGGGTAGAGCCCGCGCTCCTCGGGCATGTAGCCGAACCTCCGACGAATGGCCTGGTCGACCGGCAGCCCGTTCCAGGTGACGGCGCCAGCGCTGAGGTCGAGGAGGCCAAAGATCGCTCGCATCGTGGTGGTCTTGCCCGCACCGTTTGGCCCGAGGAAGCCGACGACCTTGCTTGCTGGAACGGTGAACGAGAGGTCGTCCAGCGCGTGGATCGCCCCGAAGCTCCGGCTGAGACCCTGGAGCTCCAAGACACCCGGCACTCGAGCCACGCTACTGAGTGACCGCGGGACGATCGTGATCGACGACCTCGACGCCGCGTCTCAGGTGACGGTCAGCGCCGACCTGTCTGCTGAGGGCAGGAAGTGTGCGTCGCCGCCATAGCGTCCGAACACGACCTGGCGGCCCCGTTGCGAGGTCGTCGCCGAGCACGATCCTGTCCCCGAGACAAGGCGGGCAGTGCAGACGACCTTGCCGGCGACGCCGATGCTCACGGCACCCGAAGGGATCACGCCGGTGCCGAGGACCGAGACGTCGTAGGTGACGCTGCCGCCGAGCGGCACCGATCCGGGGTGCACGGTCACCGTCGTCGTCGACCTGCCTCGCATCACGACGACGGGGATTCTCGTCGAGGACGGGGCGTCACTGGTGCTGCCCAGGTACCGGGCGGTGACGACGTGCGACCCGACCGGCGTGTAGCTCGTCTTGCAGCTCGCGCTTCCTCTCGCGATCGTGGCGGCGCAGAGCAGCTGGGCACCGATCGAGAACGTGACGCCACCCATGGGGGCGCCGACAGCTGCCTGGACGGTGGCGGCGTAGGCGACCTCGGTGCCGTACCGGGCTAGTGCGGGCGAGGCGACGGTCGTGGTCGTCGTCGCGGGCAGCACGAGGCTCCCCGCGCTCGTGAACTTCACGGCGTCGGCCGCGACGTCGGTGGAGCCGGCCGGGTCGCTGCTGGCGTTGGTGAGCCGCACGCTGATGCTGCCCGAGATCCCCGTCGTGAACTGCCCCAGGCTGACCCATTGGTTGGGGAGCGATGCCTGGTTGACCGCGACGTCGTGCGTCCCCGTGGCGTCGGAGACGACGTAGGTGACGTGTGCCGTCGCGTACTTCGCGGGGACGAACGCTTGCACGCCATAGGTGCCGGGGGAGAGCGTGGGCGACCACTGTGCGGCGGCAGGGCCGGCGAGCCCGCCCGAGCTGGCCCACTGCGCGTCTCTTTTCAACCCGTACGGGGCGCCGGCGTGCCAGGACTGTGCGGGGCCCGACACGACGAAGCCCGCGCCGCCGGGACCGACGGTGTCCACGGGATAGGCGATCGAGCTGCTGACCCTCTCGAACTCGATCGCGTCCACGCCCAAGTAGGTCGATGCGAGCGGATCCGAGCTGGTGTCGCCGACGTGGACGCTGATGGGGCCGGCCGCCCCTGCCGTGAAGAGGCCGAGCGGCACCCACTTGCCCGAGTAGGGAGCCTGGTCGATCGGCACCTTGTGCGTTCCGGTGGCGTCGCGGACGACGTAGGTGACGCTCGCGTCCGCGAAGCTCGCCGGCACGTAGGCCAGGACGTTGTAGCTCCCCGCGCCGAGCGTCGGCGCCCAGGTTGCGCCATTGGCCCCTGTCGGGCCATTCGAGTAGGTCCATCGAGCGTCGCCCTCGAGTCCGAACGGTGCACTGGAGTGCCAGTACTGCGGTGGCCCGTTGAGCGTGAAGCCGTTGTCCGCGCCCGGACCGAGCGTGTGCGCGGGATAGGTGATGATCACGTTGCTGCCCCACGCCTTCGGGGGCGCGGCGACCGTGGCGACTGTCCCGGAGAACCAGCCCTTCCCGTAGCCGTAGTGCCCCGCAGCCCACGATGAGTCCCAGATCGCCTTCGCCGTGACACTCGGGGCGGCCGACGCCGCAAGGTCCTTCGCGATCGCCGGGTAGCCGTAGCCCTTGTACTCCAGGTTCGCCGCGACGTAGTACGCCGCGTCGACGACATTCGCGTAGCTGCCCAGCCCCGAGCCGCCGCCCGAGCCGAGCCCGTTGTTGAGCGGGTTGTTGCGATTCCACCAGTGCGTGCTCGGCTCTTCGGAGTCCATCCACTGCGTCATCACCGCCAGGTTGTTCGCGGTGCTCGGCCACCCACCGTCCTGGAGGACGAGGTACGACCAGTCGTAGTTCGTCGACAGCCCGTTCCCTGAGAACTCCGTCGCGGCGAGCGCGCTCGGAGCGCCGGCCAAGACGGGGGCCGTCGCGATGAACAGGGTCGCCACGGCCAAGCCAAGGACCCTTTTCCGCATGTGGTCGAACGTACCAAACCCCTGTCAATTGAGGCACAAGCGCCGCACTACGCAGCACCCTGACGATCGATCGTCGACAAGGAGTTGACACAGACAACGAAGACGGAGCAGGCGTCGGGCAGGCACGATGGATGCCAGAATCATCGCCAGAAGTGCCGCGGCGATTCGGGGTCGACCTTGCCATCACGAAATGAGGACACGACGTCGGCACAACTTCTCGAGCTGCTGGCAGCCAACTGGTCCGGCACCTATCGCCTCTGGCTGGAGCCCGAGGTGCTGCGGGTCCAGGGCGACTCGTCGTGCACGGGAAGGCGCCTCTTCGGCGGGCGATTCGTCGCGCTCGAGTACGACTGGACCGACCTCGACGGGCCGCAGTCGGGCAGCATGCTGCTGGGTTGCGCCGACGACGGCACCTGGCAGATGGCGTGGATCGACACGTGGCACAACGGGAACTCGATCACCTTCAGCACCGGCACGGCGGCGATCGACGTGCTGTGCAGCTACGGGCCGCCGGACGAGCCGTGGGGCTGGCGAACGACCTTCGACGTGTCGCCGGAAGAGCTCGTCATCACTGCCTGGAACGTCACGCCAGGCGGAGAGGCTGCGAAGGCAACCGAAGCCGCGTACCGCAGGGCGGGCTGAGCTCGCTCGCCTGCTCAAAGGCACGATCCGGGTGATCCGGCCTCGGTAAGGTCTCGCCGTGACCGCACCGACCCGACGGATCCTGGCGACCTCTGCCGGCTTCGTCGACTCGGGGGTCCAGCAGCAGGTGCGGCTCGGCGCGACCGTGCTGCGAGGCCTGGCGCTGACGGGCAAGTCGCGCCCGAGGGCTTGCCTCGTCTACACGGCGACCGGCGACGACAACATGTACTACGCCTTGAGCTACGAGGCCTTCAACGCCGCTGGCTGCGACGTCACGCAGCTGCGGCTCTTCCCGCAGCCGTCGGCCGATCCCGAGGAGCGGCTCTGCGGCAGTGACTTCGTCTGGGTCGGCGGGGGATCCGTGGCGAACCTGCTCGCCGTCTGGGCGCTGCACGGCGTCGGCGACGCGATGCGCGCTGCATGGGAGCGGGGTGTGATCCTCGGCGGCGTGTCCGCGGGGAGCGTGTGCTGGCACGTCGGCGGCACGACCGACTCATTCGGCCAGCAGCTGCGCCCCGTGACGAACGGCCTCGGCTTCCTGCCCTACGCCAACGGCGTGCACTACGACGCCGAGGCGCAGCGCCGCCCGCTCCTGCACGAGCTGATGCTGGACGGCACGCTGCCCGAGCTCGCCTATGCCACCGACAACGGGATCGGCATCCTCTACGAGGGACTGGAGCCGACGGAGGTCATCTCGGATCACACGGACGGCGATCCCGAGCGCGGCGCCTACGTCGTACGTCGAACTGCCGACGGCATCGACGAGGTGAGGCTCGCCCCTGGCTCGAATCCACGGGCGCACTAGGGCGTGCACGGCTGACGGAGGCGCTGAGGCCGGCCGTCGCGACAGGCCGGCCGCAGCTCTTCAGGGCTTCGCGGCGTCCCAGACGAGGTTCGACTCGGTTGCCGTTCCCAGCACTGCCTCGCGGGGATGCGCCTTGTCGATGTGGCCGATCAGGCCCTGGTAGACCGAGTAGCCGACCAGCTCCTGGAGCCGCGGTGAGAATCGCCGCGCGATCTCGACGGGGATCCCGAGCTGCTGGTTCTCCTGCTGGCGGATGAAGCCCGCGCAGTAGTTCATCGCGATGCCAGTCCGTCGCTCGCTCGTCATGTTGGCGCCGCCGCCGTGCCAGAGGCTGCCCACCCAGACCAGCACGCTGCCGCGCGACATCTCCGCGGGGATTGTCTTGTGGTCCTCCGGATAACCGGGCGCGTTCGCCCACAGGTGCGAGCCCGGCACGAGGCGGGTCGCGCCGTTGGCCTCGGTGAAGTCCGTGATCGCCCACATGGTGTTGCAGATGATGGGGACGTGCGGCCGCGGGAGCGGGATCAGCTGGTCGTCGGCATGGAGCATCTGGGCAGCCTCGTCGGGTCCGATCGCAATGGACGAGAGCGACGAGATCAGGAGCCCGGGATCAAGGACGCCCTCGACGACAGGGAGGACGCGGGGGTGGACCGGGATGGACTCGAATGTCGAGCCATGGACGAGCAGGTTGTAGATCCTGACGGTCCGTACGCCCTCGAAGAGGTTGTCGGCAGGCACGATGCCCAGCTCGACCTCGAGCCGGTCGAGGTCGCTCGCGATGGCGTCAAGGAGTGAGGTCTCGATGACATCCTCAAGGATCGTGAAGCCGTCCTCGGCAACGCGGCGAAGGTGCTCAGCGAGCTCGTCGGTCATGGTGCAGTCCCTCCCTGGGCCTCGATCGTACGGCCAGCGGTGGCCCCATGCCCGGAGGCATCTGGTAGGAACGACGGATGCTGCACGGCGCGAGGGTGACGCTGCGAGCCCGCGTGGCGAGCGACGTCGACATCCTGACCGCCGAGCTCCACGACGACGTCCCTGCGCGATCACGGGCCGCGGGCACGCCGTGGCGGCCCCTCGCGCTCGGCGAGCCCTCCCCGTTCGGCGTGCACGAGCCCAGCGCGGACAGCGCTCACTTCTCCGTCGTCGAGCGGACGACCGGAGAGCTCCTCGGAGCCGCGCTGCTGTGGGGAATCGACCTGCACAATCGATCTGCGCACATCGGCATCTCGCTGCGGCCCCAGCACTGCGGCAAGGGGTTCGGCACCGATGCCCTCGGGGTCCTCTGCGACTACGGCTTCGTGACGCTCGGGCTCCATCGCCTCCAGCTCGAGACGCTGGCCGACAACCTGGCGATGGTCGGAGCGGCACGAGCGGCAGGCTTCTCGCACGAGGGCACCACGTGCGAGTCCGCGTGGGTGAGCGGGCGGTTCCACGATGACGTCCTGTACGGGCTGCTCGCCGACGTGTGGAGGTCGAAGCAGGCCTCCCAGTAGCGCCGGCACGAGGCGATCGCGGGGGCGCGTCGTTGGCCCAGGGTCACACTTCGGGCAACCCGTTATGTCGTTGCGAAGTGAGCACTGACCTGGGGTCTCGCCGAAACCGCAAGCGGACATTCGACCTCATCGTCCTGTAGGACCCGTGAACCACGCCGATGACCGGAGCGACGACACCCGTCGAGGCACCGATCGACCTGGCCGACTGACTTTGGGTCACTCGCCGGTGAGGCCGTCCACCGCTTCACGAATGAGGTCGGCGTGCCCGACATGCCGGGCGTACTACTCCTCGATCAAATGGAAGAGGATCCATCTCAGGCTCGGAGAGTCACCGTTGGGTTCGGCCCGCTTGGCCAGCCCGTCGAGCCCACCCAGGTGGAGCGCCTCGTCGACGAGGGAGCGCGAGCGGACGACGGAGTCCTGCCACAACGCGGCGAGCTGCCCGGGGGTGTCGGCTGCGGCCGAGTGCCAGTCCCAGTCGGGATCGGCATCCCAGTCCACCGATTCCCACGGTGGTCCTTGGTCTCGCCCAAACAGCCACTGCGAGCACCAGTAGTCCTCGACGAGCGCCAGGTGCTTGAGCATGCCACCGAGCGTCATGGCCGAGACGCCGACCGTCGCGTGCAGTCCCGCTGCATCGAGTCCAGCGGTCTTCCACGCGAACGTGACCCGCTGCAGCTCGAGGAAGCCGAGCAGGGTCGCGCTCTCGTCGCCGCGAGACGGCGGCATGGGGCGCCCTTGTTCATCGAGCTCAGCCATCTCGGGAAATCCACTGGGGCTCCCGTCGGCGCACGCGACGCTGATCGCCACGTCTCGGTGACAAGTCGCGCGGCCGAGGGCTCGGGGCCCCGTCGCGGGTGTTGCCTAGACGGTGCGCCCGAGGAACGCCGCGAGCTGGTCCGCGTTGGACGCACCGGCAGGCGCCTGCTTCTCGGGCCCGAAGACGTCGCCGCCCTCTGATCGGAACTCCGGCATGATCGACTGGCGAGCTCCGGCGAGCAGCGTTGCCGAGAGCTCGGGGGCGAGGTCGGTGTCTTGTCCCGTTGCCTTGGCGAGATCCCAGCCGTGCGTGAACATGTCGGTCGCCGCGAGCATCACGAACGCAGAGCCTGGCATCGTGCCGAACGGCAGTGTGAGCATCCGCTCCATGACCCCATCGCCTTGGAACGCCGTCAGGCAGCGGCCAGTGTGCTCCTCGAACGCCGAGACGTAGTCCGTCGCGGCGAAGTCCGAGTCGCCGTCGTCAAGCGGCGTGCCGGTGACACTCGCCGTGAAGAAGCCTTGCGCACCGATGATGTGATTGATGAGATCGCTCACCTTCCACTTGGCACAGGGCGTGTCGTTGCCGAGCTCTTGCTTGGTGACGCCCGCCAGGACGCCTCGGGTTGATGCGATCGCCTCTTCAAGTGGCTGTGTGGTCACGGCGCTCTCCTTCGACTCGGTCGTTGCGATGGCCGCACGTTACGTTGCCCCGAGCGCCCGTGCATCGAGCCCGGAGCCAGATGGTGGTGCGGCCGGCCGTTCGAACCCGACGCGCCGCACGGATGCGGCGTGCGCTACCAGATCGACGGCACGCCCTCGGTGTGCTCGCGCTCGACCTCTGGCATCACGCAGAACTCATTGCCCTCGGGGTCGGCCAGCACGACCCAGGGCGTGGATCCTTGGCTGATGTCGACGCGTCGTGCCCCGAGTCCCAGCAGCCGCTCGACCTCGACCGCCTGGGAGCACTCGGTGGGCGTGACGTCGACGTGCACCCGATTCTTGGCGAGCTTGTCCTCGGGGACAAGGACGAACGCGAGCGCGGGAGGCTGGGCGCGGGCCGCGAGGTCGTTGACCGTGAGCTCGAGCCCCGGTGCCCTGGTCGCGAGCCACCCGTCTCCCGATGCGACACGTTCATAGCCGAGGACCTCACACCAGAAGTCCGCCATGACGTCGAGGTCGTGGCAGTCGACGATGACATCGGTCAGTCGGCTGGCCATGGCTCATCGGCTCCCTGGCGTCACGAGGTACTTCTCGCCGGTCGCCTTCTTCGAGTACCCCGCGAGCGCCGCGGGGCGCAGGGCCTCGGCGAGCGAGACCTCCTTCGTGTAGCTGCTCGCAAACGTCGAGTCGAGTCCGGCGACGACCCGCTGTCGCAGCGCCTGGAACTCAGCGGGCGACACGCTCTGGAGGAACGAGCTGACGAGCCAGCCGCCGAGACCCCACGCGAAGCCGAAGCTGCGGGTGAGCACCGTGGGGCCCGTGTCGAGGCCGCCGTAGATGTAGACCTGCTTGTGGGTCGTCGACCCGTACCGGCTGTAGTCCGTCATCGACGCGACCGACGCGGCCTCCATGCACGTCAGGATCTGGCTCGCAAGCGGTCCACCGCCGACCGCGTCGAACGCGATGGTCGCGCCGGTGTCGCCGATCGCGTCGATGAGGTCGGACATGAACGTCGGCGCCGTCGAGTTGCACACGTGCGTCGCACCGATCGAGCGAAGGAGCTGCTCCTGGGCGGGCGTCCGCACGACGTTGACGAGTGCGACGTGCTCCTCGTTGCAGAGCTTGACGAGCATCTGTCCCAGGTTCGACGCCGCCGCGGTGTGGATCAGCCCCTTGTGGCCCTCGTTTCGCATGGTCCCGATCATGCCGAGCGTCGTCATCGGATTGACGAAGGATGACGCGCCGACCTTGGGAGGCATCCCTTCGGGGAGCACCAGGCACTGCGAGGCGTCCACGCACCGGTACTCGGCGTACATGGCGCCGCCAGCGATCGCGACGGCCTTGCCCAGCAGCGCCTTCGCGGTTGGATCTGATCCCGTCGAGACGACAACACCCGCCCCTTCGTTGCCGACAGGAAGCGACTTGCCGACGCGCCCCGCCAGTGACCGCATCGTGCGAGCCTCGAGCGTGATGCGCACCGTCGGCCGCTCGGCAGTGCCACCGAAGTCCGCCGCCCCGACGTCCGCGCCAGCAAGCAAGAGGCCGAGGTCCGACGGATTGATGGGTGCAGCCTTGACGCCGACGACGACCTGTGTGGCCGTCGGGTCGACGACCGGTGACTCCACGAGTGAGAGCTCGAGCACGCCGTCGTCGGAGACCAGCGATCGCAGCTCGAGGCCTGAAGATGGTGCCGACGTGGCCATTGGCGGGTCCTCGCTTCGGGGTCGAACGGGTTGGTGGCCCGTGTGGGTGCTCGGTGCACCCTATAGAAGGGGATGTACTTGCGCACTCGACGTCGTTGCTCGAGCGAGCGCTGTAGGCGCGATGCCCGATCGTGCGAGGTGCACGTCCCACAACATGCTTCGTGGATCGTGATCGACGCAGCCGTCGGCCACGCCTCGTGGTTTCCAAGGTTCGGTCGCTTGGTACGGAGTCGTTCGGAAGCGATCAAGCGATGGCGATAGTGGGACCACGCGGTGCGGGCAGGCGATGAGCGGTTGCCTCGATCAGGCTGGCGCGCAGAGCCTGCCGTAGCGTGCCGCCATGGCGTTGACGATCTACGGAGTCCTTGCCCTGACATTCATGATGGCCATGTACGCCCTCGAGCGACGTGGAACGCAGTTCGTGCTCGCGTTTGCGGTCGGCTGCGGTCTGTCCAGCGTCTACGGCTTTCTTGCCGGCGCGTGGCCGTTCGGGGTGGTCGAAGGAGTCTGGCTGTTCATCGCGCTCCGGCGCTTCACGGTGCGGCGGCGACAGTCGACCGCCCAGTAGTCGCGTCGCGGCACAGGGATCGAGACTCCGCTGCGATCAGCCCTTCACGTACGAGAACTTCTCGGTGACCTTGCCACCACGAACCCGAAAGAGGTCGATGCCGCGAACGTGCCCGTTCGTCCAGCTGTAGGTCCACCGCTGCACGACCCGATCCTCTGCTGCAAACGTCTCTTCTGGCTCGAAGGTCGACGAGGTATCCATGAAGATCGGCGCCCACGCGTCGCGGATCGCGTCACGACCGACGTGGCGCATGCCGTCCGGGGCGGGTCCCGTCGAGTCGAACACGCAGTCGTCGGACACGAGCGCGAGCACTGCCTCGAGGTCGTGCGCTCCCCACGCCGCACCGAACGCCGTCACGACCTCAATCGGCTCCCTGGGGTCAGCCACAGCGCGGAGAATCCTACGTTGGATGCGGCGCGTTGCGATACGTCGGCGCTTCATAGCATCAGAACGTGAGGGGAATCGCGAGCGCCCGTCCCGAGCCGTCGAGTCCCGGTGGCCCCGAGGTCCTCGTCGTCGGCGGAGGCTTCGCCGGGCTCGAAGTCGTGCGGTCGCTCGCCGGCGAAGCGGTCCACGTCACGATCGTCGACAAGCACAACTTCCACACCTTCCTCCCGCTCCTGTACCAAGTCGCGACGGCAGGCCTGGAGCCTGCCGACGTCGCCTATCCGATCCGCACGATCTTCGCGAAGAGCAGCAACGTGAGGTTCCGCCATGGCGTCGTGACCCAGGTCGACGTCGAACAACGCGTGGCTCGGCTCAGCGATGGCACCCAGCTCTCCTTCGACCATCTCGTTCTCGCGAGCGGCGCGGTGGCGAGCTACTTCGGCATCCCCGGCGCCCGCGAGCACGCGAAGCCCCTGTACACCCTGGTCGATGCTCGCCACCTACGAGATCAGCTCCTCCTGGCGCTCGAGGAGGCCGAGGCTGACGCCGTCACGCAGCCGCTGACCTTCGTGATCGTGGGAGGCGGACCAACTGGGGTCGAGACCGCAGGCGCGGTCCTCGAGCTGCTCGAGGTGTGCCTCGAGAAGGATCACATGCGGCTCGACCGGAACGCGACGAGGGTCATCCTCCTCGACGTTGCGCCACGGCTGCTCGGCGGCTTCTCGCCCCACGCGAGCGACTACGCACTCTCGACTCTGCGCCGGCGCGGCGTCGAGGTTCGCCTGGGCGAGTCCGTCGCCGAGGTCACCAAGGACGCCGTCCGACTCGCGAGCGGCGAGCGAATCGCGACGCGCACGGTCGTCTGGGCCGCGGGAGTCACCGCGACCGGCACCATCGTCAGCGGTGTCGGCCCGGACCCGGGAGCATCTGGACGCGTGCGTGTCGATCGAGACCTCTCGGTGATCGGCCTGCGCAACGTGTGGGCCGTGGGTGACAGCGCCGCGGTGCCGACGGGACGTGGCAGCTCGATCTGCCCGCAGCTCGCCCAGGTGGCGATCCAGTCGGGTCGGCACTGCGGCCGGCAGATCCTCAACGTCGTCGACGGCAAGCCGACGTCGCCATTTCGCTACAAGGACAAGGGCATCATGGCGACGATCGGCAGGAACGCCGCGGTCGCGCAGCTGCCGAGGGGTCCACTCATCACCGGATTCCTCGGGTGGATCGTTTGGATGGGCCTACACCTCTTCTACCTGGTCGGCTTCCGGAATCGAATCCGGGTCTTCATCAACTGGACCTGGCGGTACCTCGACTGGCCCTCTGGGCCGCGACTCATCATGGCGGATGCCGAGAGAGAGGTCTGAGCGTCGCACTCGGCTCGCACGTCAGAAGAGTCGCGCCGCGATCGCGACGCCCACCAGGATCAAGACGATGCCGCCGATCTCGGCGCTCCACCTCTCGACGGACGATCCGAGCCTGTTGCCCACCTCGAGGCCGACCAGCGACATCGCGACGCTGACCGCGGCGATCAGGACCGCGGCGAGCACGACCGGCACCTTGTAGGCGCCGAGCCCGAAGCCGATGACCAGGTTGTCAATGCTGAGCGCGGCACCGGCCACCACGAGTCGACTCGGCTGGGACGCGGCCGAAGGCGACGCCGTCGTCGTTCGGCGCCCCTGGGTCACGGTCCAGATCCCGGTCACGACGAGCAGGCCACCGCCGACGGAGGCGGACGCAGCCCCAAGGGAGGCCGCCAGGCCATGTCCGAGGACGAGCCCAGCGAGCGGCATGGCCGCTTCGAAGAAGCCGAAGATGAGGCCGATCCGGACGCGCAGCTTCGCGTCGACGCCGGACATTCCTATCCCGATGGACGCCGCGAAGTTCGAAAGTCCGACCGCCACGGCGGCGAGCGCGACACCCCACACGGGTTCACGTTACGCAGCGTGCCTCGTCGCCGCGGTGACCGACGAGGCGAGCTCTGTCGGATCTCGACGGTCAGTGCCTGATCGGCGCGAACTCAGCGACCCAGTCGACGAGCATCGACAGCGGCTTGGTGGGGCACTCCCGCGCGATGCCGCACCACGTCTGCTGCTCGATGTCGAGGGTCATCATCTCGTGGGGGATGATCGACGGGTTCCTCACCTTGCCCCAGACGATGCCGTCGACGGTGAACGTGAGCGACTTCGCTGTCCAGATGACGCCCCAGGTGTGCCACCTCATCAGATTGACGTGCATGGTCTTGGCGACCTGCTCATTGCTCGAGCGGAAGTGGACGTACCACGCGGTCTTGGTCGACTGCCACCCGGTCTCGTTGAAGTCGACCTCGGGGGGCCAGACCTTGGCCGCGGGCCAGAGGAGCTGGACCTCGTCGTCCCCGCTGCCCGTGACACGGGAGCGGACGAAGTACGCGCCATAGGTTCGCGCGACGCCGCACTGGCAGAGACCGCCGGTAGCCCAGGCGTTGTTGAGCGCCGGATCCCGATAGGTGTTCAGGTTGAGCATCCCGTTGGCCACGACGACGTGCGAGGGCTCGAACATGCCGCTCGGGTCGCCTCCGGGTACGCCGCTGAACTTGCCCCAGCCTGCCGAGAGCTTCGACCCTCGGAAGTCGTTGCAGTAGGCGAGCCTGTAGCCGCGCATCGCGTGGGGTGGCAGCTGATGGGAGGGTTCGCTTCTTGCAGCGCCTTGCACGCTGCAGCCCGACGGCGCCCAGTGTCGGGCGATGTGCGACGACTGTCCGTGCGGGCCCGTCGTGGTGACGATCGCAAAGGAGAAGACCGAGCACACCGCGAGGCCGCGTGCCATGCCATTCGAGAAGAAGGGCCGTAGTCTGGCAAGACGTCTGTCGGAGCGACGCGGCGTGCCGGACGAGTTCGCAGGATCGAGTCTGTCAAGGCGTGCCCAATCGCGAAGCTGGTGCATCCTGCCACTTGTCGGTCGCATGTGAACATCATGGGAATGCCGTCACAAGTGCAGCACAAGCGAATGAAAACATGCGGCAATGCCGACGCAAAAGGGACTAAAGGCCCTGAGAGATGGCGAACTCGGGTGCCCACGTAACCACTGGTGCAGTTATCAATGTTGGTTTCTCCATGCCATCGCTTACAGGGTGACTGCGTCGCACGTTCAACATGCGACGTCACACCGTGCAACACGCAGTTGCCATCATCCAGGACTCCACTGTCCTTGTCTGGTCCCACGTTTACTGGAGTGACTCGTGCGCCGCGAACCGCTGCGAGCGGCGCCCTTGACAGTGCCTCGTCGCAGCCCAATTCAGCTTCGAAGCAGGTAGCGCGGTCCGGGTCCCTCGGTCCCGACGGCGTCATTGGGGTTCGCCAGCGCGCACGTTCGCAAAGAAAGGCACCCGCAGCCGATGCAGCTTGTCAGTCCGCCACGAAGAGCCTCCAGCAGCACGATTCGCTCGTCGAGTCGTTCGCGCCATCCCCTCGTGAGGCGCTGCCAGTCCTGGGCGCTCGGCGCCTTCTCCAGGGGAAGACCGCCAAGTGCCTCGACGATCTCCTCCAGCGACAGCCCTACTCGCTGGGCGATTCGGACGAAGGCGATGCGGCGCAGCACGTCTCTGCGGTATCGGCGCTGGTTCCCTGAGGTTCGTTCTGCGGCGATGAGTCCTCGGCGCTCGTAGAACCTGATGGCAGACGGCGCGAGGCCGCTGCGCTCCGCGATCTCCCCGATCGTCATCTGGTCGTCCAAGATCTTTCGCCTCCGGCCTTGACTTCACCTTTACTTTAACTTCTATGTTGAGGGAGGGCACGGACGGCCGAAGGAGAGCGAACATGCCAGTAGCGATTGTCACCGGAGCGTCTCGGGGACTTGGGCGCGCGATTGCCGTGGATCTCGCACGGGACGGCTGGAGCCTTGTGATCGACGGGCGGACCAAGGGACCTCTTATGGCGGTGCGCGACGCGATCGCCGCCAACGGGGGAACCGTGGACGCGATCGTCGGTGACGTGGCCGACGTTGCACACCGAGACGCCCTGCTTCGCGCCGTGACGAAGCTCGGCTCGCTCGATCTGCTCGTGAGCAACGCGAGCGCGCTCGGCCCGTCACCGCTCCCTCCGCTCGAGCGCTTTCCGCTTGCGGCGCTGCGCGACGTCTATGAGGTGAACGTCTTTGCGCCGCTGGCACTGCTGCAGCTGACCCTCCCGCTCTTGCGCCGCAGCAGCGGCATCGTCGTCGCGGTCTCCTCGGACGCAGCCGTGGAGGCCTACGAGGGGTGGGGCGGCTACGGGTCGTCGAAGGCGGCGCTCGACCAGCTGCATCGGGTTCTCGCGGTCGAAGAGCCCGGGGTGCGCGTCTACGTGTTCGATCCCGGCGACATGCGGACCGAGATGCACCAAGCCGCGTTCCCCGGCGAGGACATCTCGGATCGGCCCATGCCCGAGTCGGTGGTGCCGGCGCTTCGCCAGCTCCTCGAGTCGGGACGTGCGAGCGGACGTGTCCGCGCGAGCGAGGTGCCCTCATGACAGCGACGCACTCAGTGGAGGTCGAGCGCTTCGCGTTCGACCTCCCGGCAGCGCTCGAGGCAACCGAACCGCCCGAGGCGCACGGCCTCACCCGTGACACCGTGCGATTGCTTGTCAGCCACCGGGACACCGGATCGCTGGTGGCGAGCTCCTTTCACCTCCTTCCCACGTTCCTCGAGCCCGGTGACCTGGTCGTGATCAACACGTCGGCGACCATCCCCGCAGCGTTCGACGCCGTCGGCGACGACGGC
>PLCI01000126.1 GCA_003135595.1 Acidimicrobiaceae bacterium
GTCTTGGCGTAGGACCAGAACCAACGAGGGCGCAGCGCCACTTCCGGCGCGAGTTTCACCACCGCCTTGAGTCCAATCTTGTCCGGGATCCACGGACTGCCCCAGTCGCGTCCGTTGGCGAAGGACCAGTCGAGCGTGAGGATGATGCCTTTGGCACCGGCGTCGCGGGCCCGGGCCAGNNNCCGTCCGGGTGGACCGCCTGAACCCCCGTCGGCGAGATCACCACGGGCATCGAGACCGACTGGCCCATGACCGTCGTCGCCATCGTGCGCTCGCGCTTGTTGCCGGCCACGTGCGGTGCGAAACCCAACAGATCGAAGGACTCCAAGTTGTCCCTCGAGGAGAGCCCCTTTTCTGATCCGGCGATCAAGGCGGCGTAGACGGATTTGGGGAGGCGTTTCTGGGCCCGACGCTGGGCGACGGCCACCGACTCGAACCACTTGCTCGCCATCACGTCCCCGTTCCCGACTCAGTGCGACTTTACCTGAGCGCTCGATTTCGTCTCGAGTCAGCGCGCGGAGATAGCGACCGGGACCTTTCGTGAGTGGTCGGGCGACGACGTTGGTCGAAGCGTGAGCTTCTTGGCGGCGAGCGCGGCCTCGCCGTGACCGAAGACGCACTCCGGGTCGGGGTCGCTCATCTCGAGTCCGGTGAAGAACTTCGCCGCCATGCATCCGCCGCGACACGCGTCGTACGAACCACATGACGCGCACGCACCGGCGTTGCCCGGTTCGCGGAGTGATCGAAAGAGTTCGCTGTTCTGCCACACGTTGCGAAATCCGGAGCTTCGTACATTGCCGGCCCGGAACTCCTCGTGGATCACGAAGGGGCAGGCGTAGACGTCGCCGATCGGGTCGACGAGGCAGACGACCCGGCCAGCCCCACACAGGTTGAGCCCCTCGAGGGCCTCGCCGAACGCGGAGAGGTGGAAGAACGAGTCACCGGTGAGCGTGTCGGGGTGCGCGAGCAGCCAGTCGTAGAGCGCGCGATTCTGCGCGGCCGTCGGGCGAAGCGACTCGTAGCTGTCGACGCCGCGGCCCGACGGGCGGAGCCTCGTGAGTCGCAGCTGCGCGCCGAATCGCTCGGCGAGTGCCTCGAGATGGTCGAGCTGGCCGACGTTCTCCCGTGTCATGACGACGGAGATCTTGAAGCGGCCGAAGCCCGCGTCGCTGAGCTCGGACATCGCCAGGAGGGCCGCGTCGTAGGAGCCGGCCCCACGCACGGCGTCGTTGACCACCCGCGTCGCGCCGTCGAGCGAGACCTGCACGTCCACGTAGTCCATCGACGCCAGGCGTTGCGCCCGGGTGCGCGTGATCCTGGTGCCGTTGGTGGAGAACTTGACGCCGACCTTGCGGTCGACGGCGTACTCCAGCAGCTCGAAGAAGTCAGCGCGGATCGTCGGCTCGCCTCCGCCGACGTTCACGTAGAAGACCTTGAGCGCCGCGAACTCGTCGATCAGGGTCCTCGCCTCGCTCGTCGTCAGCTCGTCGGGATCGCGCCGTCCCGAGGAGCTGAGGCAGTGGACGCACGCGAGGTTGCACGCCCACGTGAGCTCCCAGGTGAGGCAGATCGGCGCAGCGAGCCCGTGCTCGAACCGATCGCGCAGTGAGCGGTCAGCGCCCATCGATCACCTCTGCGTCATAGAGGCGCCCGAGGGCCGCGACGTAGGCGTCGACCTCGTCGATGCCGACGTGGGCCGCCACCGCAGCGCGTGCGCACTCGTGGTGCTCGAGGTCGACGACGAGCTCGACGAGCGCCCTCGACTTCAAGAACACGAGGCGGCGGTTCTGGAAGTGGTAGGCGAGCGCGCCGAAGGACTCGTCGCGAAGCGCGACGTCGGGGTGGAGGCGCGCGGGCGACTCAGGATCAAAGGGCGCTTTGGCGCGCACGGGTGCGACCACGCGATCAGTAGACGCCGCAGAGTCCGTCGATCGAGACCTCCTCGACGAGCAGCTCGACGGCTGGCTCCTCGGGGCGCACCGGCCCGTCGTCGTGCGGGGACACCTCATGCTCGTTCGTGGGGTCCGTCATGCAGCCTCCTCGGGCGATCGCAGCGACCATTCTGCCGCTTCGCTCGCCAGGGGCCACGAGCCCGTCGTGGGAGACTCGGGCGATGGCCCCCGGCGAGCTGCAGCCGCTCGAGGACTCGACCTCGGTGGAGACACCGATGCCCGCCGGTACGCGACTCGTCGCCGACCGCTCCTTCGAGTGGCTCGCCGACACGCTGATCGCCGGCGGCTCTCCCTGGCGGCTCCTGAGGCTGTCCGAGCAGGGTGCCGCGCTCGTCGCGGCCTGGCTCGCCGGCGAGCCCGTCACTGCTGACCGCACCGCCGGCGGCCTCGCCCGTCGCCTCGTGGACGCGGGACTCGCCCATCCGACGATCCGCTCGCGCGCACTCGCACCAGGCGAGATCGACGTCGTGATCCCGGTCCGCGACGACCCGTCGGGTCTCGAGTCGCTACTCCGGATCTGCGCCCGGACGCCGCACATGGGCGTCACCGTCGTCGACGACGGCTCGCTCGACGCGGCGGCCATCGACCGGATAGCCCTGGCGCACGGCGCGACGCTCCTTCGACACGACGTGCCGCTCGGCCCTGGGGCGGCGCGCAACACCGGGCTCGGCGCGACGTCCGCGCCGCTCGTCGCCTTCCTCGACGCCGACACGGTGCCCGACGCCAACTGGCTCACCGAGCTCGTCGCGCACTTCGACGACCCCGTCGTCGGTGCCGTCGCGCCGAGGGTGCGCGGGCCGGTCGGCGTGTCGTGGCGGGACCGGTTCGAGGCGGCGGCATCCCCGCTCGACCTCGGAGACCAGCCTGGCGTCGTCCGCGCAGGCACGACGGTTCCCTTCGTGCCGGGCGCCGCGATCGTGGTCCGGCGAAGCGCGGCCGGCGACGGCTTCGACCCCACGCTGCGTGTGGGAGAAGACGTCGACTTCGTCTGGCGCCTCGCGGGACGCGGGTGGCACGTCCGCTACGACCCGACGGTCGTCGTCACGCACGCGGCTCGGCCGAGCTGGTTCCGCTGGCTCGCGCAGCGCTTCGCCTACGGGCTCTCGGCCGCCCCACTCGAGGCGAGGCATGGTGATGCGGTCGCGCCGCTGCGAGCCGACCCACGCGTCCTCGCGACCGTGGGGCTCGTGCTCCTCGGCCGCCCGCGCGCGGCGATCGGTTTCTTGAGCTGGTCGGCGGCGTCGCTCGCGCGGCAGCTCGACGGCATCGCGATGCGCGGCGGCAGCGAGTCGGCGGCCAGGCAGATCGCCGCTCGAGGCACGGCGCTCGCCGCGCCCGGGCTCGCGCGCAGCACGTTCCGCGCCTACGGGCCGCTCATGGTCGCCGGCGCGATCGTCATGCCCGTGATGCGCCGGCCCGTCGTGACCGTCGCGGCCGCAGCGACCGCGGTGCGCTGGTGGCGCGCGGGCAAGCCGCAGCCCGCGTTCGCCTTCGTCAGCCTGAGCGTGCTCGACGACCTCGCCTACGGCGCGGGCGTGCTCGCCGGTGCGGTGCGCACGCGACGGATCGGGGCGCTTCGACCGAGGATCCGGCCCGCCTCGAGCACGGTCGCCCCGATCAGTCGAACTTGACGACCCCGCGGACGTTCTTGCCCGACTCCACGTCGTCGTAGCCCTGCTGGACCTCGTCGAGCGTGTACTCGGCGGTGATCATCTCGTCGATCTTGAGCTGTCCGAGGCGGTAGAGCTCGAGCAGGCGCGGGATCTGCAGCTTGGGGTTCGCCGATCCGAAGATGCAGCCCATGAGGGTCTTGTTGTAGAGGGTGAAGGTGCCGAGCGCGAGCTCGACCTCTGCCTGGCCCTGCGGCGAGATGGCGACCACGACGATGCGCCCGTCCTTCCCCGCAGCCTCGACCGCGGGCCCGATGAGGTCGCCGGTCATCAGCGACGGCGTGAGGATCACGACGTCGGCCAGGCGGCCGCGGGTGAGCTCGGCCGCGAGGAAGGTGGCCTCGAGGAGGCTGGCCGCACCGTGCGTCGCGCCGATCAGCTTCGCGCGCTCGACTTTGGAGGCGATGAGGTCGACGGCGATGATGATGTCCGCCCCCGCGATCCTCGCGCCCTGGATCGCGCCGGAGCCGACGCCGCCGCAGCCGAGGACGATCACGCACTCGCCGGGGCGGACCTTTGCGCGGTCCACGGCCGCGCCGAATCCCGTGGCGACACCGCAGCTGATGAGGGCAGCCGCACGGAGGTTCACTCCGGTGTCGACCTTCACGAGCGAGCTCTCGCTCACGACGATCCTCTCGGCGAACGTCCCGAGCTGGCACATCCGGTTCAGCACGTCGTCGCCGAGGTGGTGCCGCCAGGTGCCGTCCGAGACCATCGGGCCGGCGACGATCGTCGCGCCCAGGTCGCAGATGTACGAGCGGCCCGAGATGCACCACTGGCACTTCCCGCACGACGGGATGAACGACGCCGCGACCGAGTCGCCGGGCGCGAATGCCGTGACGCCCGCGCCGACCGCCTCGACGACCCCGGCGCCCTCGTGGCCGCCGATGGCGGGGTACATCGACCCGTGAGGCGTGAGCATCGCGAGGAGCTCGGCCGGCAGGCCGAAGTCACCGCTTCGGAGGTGCTCGTCGGAGTGGCACAGCCCGGCGTAGGCCATCTTGACCCGCACCTCGTTGGCGTGCGGCTCGTCGATCTCGATCTCTTCGGTCCTCCAGGGCTCCTTGGCCCCCAAGACCACCGATGCCTTGACCTTCATGGCCCCTCCTAGGAAGTGCGCAGGGTGGCCCGCGCGAACCGAAGGCTACATCCGCTCGGGTGCCTCGATCCCGAGGAGCGACAGCCCGAGCGACAGCGTCTTCGCGGTCGCGTCGCACAGCACGAGCCGACTCTCGCGCGTCACCTCGTCGGGCGCGCGCAGCACCGAGCAGTGCTCGTAGAACGAGGAGAAGGCCTGGGCGATCCCGAAGAGATAGCCGCACAGCCGGTGCGGCGCGAAGTGCTCGAGCGTGCCGGCGAGCGACTCTTCGAACCGGAGCAGCGCCAGGGCAAGCGCCCGCTCCTGCGGCTCGGTGACCGTCACTGCCGCGCCCGGCTGCGGGCCGTCGCGGCCGAGCCGCCGGAAGATCGATCTGATCCGCGCGTGCGCGTAGGCGAGGTACGGGCCAGTGTCGCCCTCGAAGGACAGCATGCGGTCCCAGTCGAAGACATAGTCGCGGAGCCGCTCGGTCGAGAGGTCGGCGTACTTCACCGATCCGATGCCGATCGCCTCGGCGAGGTACGCACGCTCGCCTTCGTCGTAGCCGGCACCGCGCTCGTCGAGCGCGGTCCCCGCGCGATCGACCGCCTCTTGGAGGAGGTCCATCAGCCTCGGGGTCTCCCCTTCGCGCGTCTTCAGCGGCTTGTGGTCCTCGCCCAGGATGCTGCCGAACGCGATGTGCGCAGTGACGACTGACTCGGGGACCCAGCCGGCGGCGGCCGCGACGCGGAACACCATCTCGAAGTGCTGGGACTGCGGCGCCCCCACCACGTAGTACAGCCGGTCGCAGCCGAGGCGGTCGACGCGGTCGCGGAGCGCAGCGAGGTCGGTGGCGGCGTAGCCGTAGCCCCCGTCGCGCTTGCGCACGATGATCGGGAGCGGGTCGCCCTCTCGGTTCGTGAAGCCCTCGGGGAAGACGCAGAGCGCCCCGTCGCTCTCGACGAGCAGGCCTGCGCGCTCAAGGTCTGCCACGACCGCGTCGAGCTGGTCGTTGTACGCCGACTCGCCCGCGACGTCTTCTGGCTGCAGGCGGATGTCCAGCAGCCGGTACACCCCGTCGAAGTGCCGGATCGACTCGTTGACAAGGGCGCGCCACAGGGTCAGGGCCTCCTCGTCGCCGTGCTGCAGGGCGACGACGCGCTGGCGACTGCGCTCCGCAAAGGACTCGTCGGCGTCGAACTTCGACCTGGCCTCCTTGTAGAAGGCGTCGAGGTCGCCGACCGAGAACCCCTCTGGCGACGCATCGACGCCGAGGTCGCGGAGGTGCTCGATCAGCATGCCGAAGGGCGTGCCCCAGTCCCCGAGGTGGTTGCGCGGGATCACCTCGTGTCCGAAGAAACGCAGCAGTCGTGCGAGCGAGTCGCCGATCACCGTGCCGCGAAGGTGCCCGACGTGCAGCTCCTTGCCGACACCGGGGCTCGAGTAGTCGAGCGCGACGCGGTGGCGCTCGGGTGCCTCGGCCACGCCGAGCCGGACGTCTCGGCCCACCACCTCGACGGCGGTCGCGAGGTAGGCGTCGTCCAGCGTGAGATTGAGGAAGCCTGGGCCGGCGACCTCCACGCTCGCGAGACCTGCGAGGTCGGCGGCGTCGGCGATCTGCTGGGCGAGCTCTCGAGGAGGGCGGCCGAGCGACTTGGCGATCGCCATGACCCCGTTCGCCTGGTAGTCCGCGCGGTCCGAGGGACGCACGACGGGGTCGGACCCGGGGACCACCGCGTCGAACGCCGGCTGCAGCCGCTCGCGCAGCGCCCCCGCGGGGTCAGGCACGACCGAGGCGTGCCAGCCCGCTCGTCACGCCGCGCCGCATGCCCCGCCGCAGCAGCCGCCGCCAGCGCCGCACCCCGATGCGTCGGGGGCCGCGTGGCCGGTCGTCGCGAAGACGGGCAGCAGCCGCACCGCATGGGCGTGGCCCGCTGGGCACGACGCCGGCGCGTCCGAGTCGCGCATCGCCCGTCGCTCCTCGAAGCGCGTGCCGCATTGCTGGCAGCGGAACTCGTAGATCGGCATCGTGGGTGATCCTACCGAAGACACCCGCGTGAGCCCCGAGCCGCGCGCGGCAGAATGGTGACCATGGCCTCTTCTCATCCCGACACCTACGGCGCGCGCACGACGATGCGCGTCGACGACCGCGAGCTCGAGATCTTCGCCGTCGACGCGCCCGGGCTCCAGCGCTTCGCGATCTCGTCGCTGCCCTTCTCGATCAAGGTGCTGCTCGAGAACCTCCTGCGGCACGAGGACGGGACGAAGGTCACGACCGCGCACATCGAGGCCGTCGCCGCCTGGGCGGAGCACCCCGAGGCGCACGGTGAGGGCGGCGAGGACTCAGAGCTCGCGTTCAGCCCCGAGCGGGTCCTCATGCAGGACCTGACGGGCGTCCCGGCGATCGTCGACCTCGCCGCGATGCGCGACGCGATCGTG
>PLCI01000132.1 GCA_003135595.1 Acidimicrobiaceae bacterium
GTCTTCCTGCGCTGCTGCACCGCGTATCGTGCGCTCCTCGATCGCATCGGCGCGCTCAGTCAGGTCCGCCTCCAGCCACGCCTCGCGGTCCAGGTCCTCACGCCCGGCGGCCCAGCCGCGTCGATCCAGCGATCGGCGCTGCCCGCACCGCTGCACCTCGCGCGCTCGCTCGCCTCGTACGGCCACCTCTCGGTGCTCGAGCGCGCGCGACTGGGCCGAGCCGTGCTCGCGCTCCTTCGGCTCGACCTCGACGACGGCGCGCTTGACGAGGTGACGTTCGGTGACTGGCTCCGCGCGCACGGACAGTCTCCGCGAGCCATCGAGAGGCTGTGGAACCTGATCGTGCTGCCGACGGTCAACGTGCCAGCGACCGATGCCTCCTTGGCCCTCGCGGCGAAGGTGTTCCGAGAAGGCCTCCTCGATCGCGCCGACGCGGGCGACATCGGGTGGTCAGAGGTGCCGCTCGCCCAGCTCCACGGCGCCAACGCAGCACGCGCGCTCGCCGCTGCCGGAGTGGAGGTCCGACTCGGTACGCGCGTGGATCGCATCGAGCGAGACGCGAAGGGCGGGGCGTGCCTTGCCTCGGCAGGTGACGCGACACCGGTCGACGCAACGATCGTGGCCACCCCGCCGCCCGGGGCCGCCTCCCTCGGCGTGCTCGATCCGAGCGCGGCCGTCGGCCTCGGGGCGTCGCCGATCGTGAACGTCCACCTGGTGCTCGACCGCCAGGTGACCGACCACGTGCTGTTCGCCGCGGTCGACTCTCCTGTCCAGTTCGTCTTCGACCGCACGGCCTCGAGCGGGCTCGCCGAGGGACAGTGCCTGGCGATGTCGCTCTCAGGAGCCGACGACCTGTTCGCACGGGGCTCACGCGAGCTCGTCGATCTCCTCTTCGGCGCGCTCGGCGAGCTCGTGCCTGAGGCCCGCGCCGCGCGGCTTGTCGACGCGATCGTCACCCGAGAGCGGGCGGCGACCTTTCGAGGCGTCCCGGGGACCCAGGCGCTCCGGGCGCGCACCGAGACCGCCCACGACGACGTGTACCTCGCTGGCGCCTGGACCGCCACTGGGTGGCCCGCGACCATGGAGGGCGCGGTGCGAAGCGGGAACGACGCCGCGCGTGGCGCGCTCGAGCGGCTCGGCGTCCGGCGCGGGCGAGGTCCTGCCCTGCTCGCAGGTGCGCGACAGTGAGATCGGACGCGACCGTGGCGACACGCAACTCGCGAACGGCGACGGACGCGCTCGCCCACGCGAAGGCCTTCGTGCAGCCCGAGCTCGATGCCGCGGTGCGCAGGATCTCCCCCGAGCTCCGAGCCGCCGTGGAGTCGCAGCTCGCCGGAGGGGGCAAGTTCATGCGCGCAGCGCTCGTGCTGCTGTCTGCCTCGGCGTGCGGCGCCGACGAGCGCGTGGCGCTCGACGGCGCGGTCGCCATCGAGCTCGTGCACAACTTCTCGCTCGTGCACGACGACATCATCGACGGCGACCTCGAGCGGCGGCACCGCCCAACCGTCTGGGCCCAGCACGGCATCAGCAGCGCGATCATCGCTGGCGACGCGCTCGCGACGGTCGCCTTCCAGGTGCTCCTTGAGGTGCCCACCGCGGAGCGAGCCAGCGCCGCGTCGCTGCTCGCGGACGCCACGCAGGCAATGATCGCCGGCCAGGCGCTCGACATGGAATTCGAGCAGCGGTCCTCGGCGACGCTCGACGAGTGCCTCGAGATGGTCTCGGGCAAAACGGCCGCCCTGCTGCGCTGCGCCGCCTGCCTCGGCGCCGTGCTCAGCGGGGCGCCGGACTCGACGATCAGTGCGCTGTGGGAGTTCGGGCATCACGTCGGCATCGCGTTCCAGGCCGTCGACGACCTGCTTGGCATCTGGGGCGAGCCGGACGTGACGGGCAAGCCCGTCGGCAACGACCTGCGACACCACAAAAAGACACTGCCCGTGTGCATCGCGATCTCGCAGGGCATCGAGCTGCCGAGCGGGTACACGTCGTCGACGGGCACCGAGGTCACGGACCGCGAGGTCGACGAGATGCGCGAACGCCTTGAGAAGTGCGGCGCGCGCCAGGCCACGATCGACCTCGGCGAGCGGCACGTGCGTGACGCGCTCGCCGCGCTCGGGCGCATCTCGATCCCGAGCTCGCCGCTGGCCCAGCTCAGCGCGATCGCGAACTACGTCACAGAGCGGGACCGATGACCGACAGGGCCCGCGACGACGCGTCCGGGGCCCGCGCCGGGGGCTCGGACGTGCGCAAGTGCCTCTTCCGCGCGACGGATGCCCTGGTGTCGCTCCAGCATCAGGAGGGATGGTGGAAAGGCGAGCTCGAGACCAACGTCACCATCGACGCCGAGGACCTCTTCCTGCGCGAGATCCTCGGGATCCGCACCAGCGAGCAGAGCCGCGCGACGGCACGATGGATCCGCTCGCGCCAGCGTGACGACGGCACGTGGGCGAACTTCCACGGCGGGCCGCCCGACCTGTCGACGACGGTCGAGGCCTACGTCGCGCTCCGGCTGAGCGGCGATCCGCCAGGCGCAGCGCACCTGGCCGCCGCCGCGGACTACATCACCTCGGCGGGCGGGATCGAGCGCTCCCGGGTGTTCACGAGGATCTGGCTCGCGATGCTCGGGCTGTGGTCATGGGACGACCTCCCGGTCATGCCCGCCGAGCTCATGTTCCTCCCACGGTGGATCCCTCTCAACATCTATGACTTCGCCTGCTGGGCCCGGCAGACCATCGTCGCGCTCACCGTCGTGTGCTCGCACCGACCTGTTGTCGCGCTCGAGTTCGGGATCGACGAGCTGCGCGCGGGCATGCCGCCGAGGGAGCGCGCGCCGCTCGGCACGTGGGCGGGACGATTCGAGCTGCTCGACCGGGCGCTGCACCGCTACGAGCGCAGGCCACTCGGGTGGCTCCGCCGAGCCGCGCTGCGTCGCGCGGAGCAGTGGATCCTGCAGCGCCAGGAGGCCGACGGGTCCTGGGGCGGGATCCAGCCGCCGTGGGTCTACTCGCTCATCGCGCTTCGGCTCCAGGGCTACGCGCTCGACCACCCGACGCTTCGTACGGGCGTCGAGGGTCTCGACCGCTTCACGATCGACGACGACAGGGGACGTCGCCTCGAGGCGTGCCAGTCCCCCGTCTGGGACACCGCGCTCGCCCTCATCGCCCTCGCCGACGCGGGCGCGGCGCCCGATGACGAGGTCCTCGCGTCCGGCGCGGCGTTCCTCATCCGAGAAGAGGTGACCGTGAAGGGCGACTGGTCGGTCAGGCGGCCCCGACTCGAGCCGGGTGGCTGGTCCTTCGAGTTCGAGAACGACACCTACCCCGACATCGACGACACCGCAGAGGTGCTCCTTGCCCTCCACGGGGCGTCCGCTGGGTCGCACGCGGCGGTCGCCCGTGGGATCGCCTGGATCGAGGGGATGCAATGCGGCGACGGCGGCTGGGCCTCCTTCGACGTGGACAGCACCCAGCAGCTGTGTCGCGAGCTGCCGTTCTGCGACTTTGGCGAGCTGATCGACCCGCCAAGCGCGGACGTGACCGCACACGTCGTCGAGTCGCTCGCGCGACTCGGGGGGACGCGGTCGAGCATCGAGCGAGGCGTGCGGTGGCTCCTCGACGCTCAGGAACCCGACGGATCGTGGTTCGGCCGGTGGGGCGCCAACCACGTCTACGGCACCGGCGCGGTCGTGCCGGCGCTCGTCGCGGCGGGCCACGATCCCGCCGACGCGGCGGTGCGTCGCGCCGTGCGGTGGCTCGAGCGCCATCAGAATCCAGACGGTGGGTGGGGCGAGGACCTTCGCTCCTACCGCGACGCGACCCTCCGGGGCACCGGCTCGTCGACGGCGTCGCAGACCGCCTGGGCGCTCCTCGCGCTCCTCGCCGCAGAGGAGCGATCCG
>PLCI01000027.1:0-181 GCA_003135595.1 Acidimicrobiaceae bacterium
CCATTGGGGCGTAAGGTCGCGTAGACCATCGTTCTAGAAGGGGAGCCAACGTGATTCTTGCGTCTGTGGGTGCTGCGGTCGCCGAGGTCGTTGGAGCAGTCGTCATCGTCGGCGGCGCGCTGCTGTTCATCAAGAGCTCGATCAAGGTCATCCAGCAAGGCAGCGTCGGCGTCGTCAAGCG
>PLCI01000027.1:221-13362 GCA_003135595.1 Acidimicrobiaceae bacterium
TCATCACCAAGGACAACGTCTCGGTCATGGTCTCTGCCACGATCTTCTGCCAGGTCATCGACGTGAAGTCGGCGCTCTTCGAGATCAACGACTTCCTGCTCGCGATCGATCAGCTGTCCAAGACCGCCCTTCGTGCCGTGTTCGGCGAGATGTCCCTCGACGAGTCCCTCTCCCAGCGCGAGCAGATCAACACCCGGATGCAGGACCACATGGCCGACGCGACCATGAAGTGGGGCGTGCGGCTCAACCGGATCGAGATCCTCGACATCCGTCCGCCGAACAACGTGCTCCAGGCGATGTCCGAGCAGAAGGAGGCCGAGCAGCACAAGCGCGCGGCGATCCTCAAGTCCGAGGGCGAGCAGCAGGCTGCGATCAACTCCGCCCAGGGCCAGAAGCAGGCCGAGGTCCTCCAGGCCGAGGGCCAGAAGCAGGCGGCGATCCTCGCGGCAGAGGCCCAGAAGGAGTCCCTGCGGCTGCGAGCCGAGGGTCAGAAGGCTGCCGCCTCGCTTCGCGGCGAGGGCGAGGCAGCGGCGCTCGCCGCGATCGACAAGGTCACGATCAACCCGAACACGCTGGCCGTCATGCAGCTGCGCGCGCTGCAGGACGTCGCCGTCTCACCGAACGCCAAGCTCGTCGTCCCCTACGAGGCCGCCGGCCTCGTCGGCGCCGCGGCAGCCCTGGTCGAGGGCCTGGCGGCAACCAAGGTGGCGACGCCGGCCGTGTCGGCCGGTCCCGCGCCGACCTCCGAGTAGCTGCTCGGACCCGTCGTCAGCTGGTGACGAGGCCGAAGAGCAGCCCGTCGTGGCCCTTTTGGCCGACGACCTGCAGCACGGTCGACTCGATCCTCGGGTGCGACCCCATGAAGCTGATCACCTCGTGGGCCCCACGTGCGTAGTCGTCAGGGAGCGGATCGATCGCCACGGTCCCGGCGCGCACCACGTTGTCCACCACGAGCACGGTGCCGGGGTGCGAGAGCTCGAGGCCGGCGCGCACGTAGTTCGTGTTGTTCGGCTTGTCGGCGTCGACGAACATGAAGTCCACCGGCCCGTAGCCGTCGGCCTTGAGCTTCGCGAGCGACTCGAGCGCGGGTCCAACGACCACCTCGATGCGGTCGTCAAGCCCCGCGACGGCGAAGTTCGCGCGCGCGACGTCGGCGTGGTGCGCGTCAAGCTCGAGGGTGGTCACCTTGCCGCCTGGGCGGATCCCGCGTGCGAGGTGGATCGTCGAGAAGCCCCCGAGCGTCCCGACCTCGAGGACCGTCGACGCGCCGATGGCCCTGACCAAGATCTCGAGGAGCCGTCCTTGGACCGCGGCGACCTGGATCTGGGGGAGACCGCCCTCGGTGGACGCGGCAAGCGCGTGCTCGAGCGCAGCGTCCGGTGGCCCGACCAGGGCCGCGAGGACGGCGTCAATCTCTTCGTAGCTCGGTGATGGCATCGTGTCCGCGGCTCGTTGCCGCGCTCCTCGCCTGAGCATACGTGGGTCGTCCTGTGACGCCCGACGACGGCAGGCGTCGGTAGATTGCGCGGGTGCCGGGAAGCTTCGCGAAAGCCTGGGCGCATGCCGACGGTGTCGACGGCTGGCTGACCCAACCGCAGGGTCGCGCGCTCTTCGACGCCGCGACCAAGGTCCCGGCTGGTCGCGCGGCGATCGAGGTGGGCAGCCATCGCGGCAAGTCGACGATCCTGCTCGCCTCGGGGCTCACCGACGGCGTGACCTTGACCGCCATCGACCCATTCGACGACCCGAGGTGGGGCGGCGGCCCCGAGTCCCTCGAGATCTTCAAGGCGAACCTCGAGCGTGCGGGTGTCACGGACCGCGTCGAGCTGCACCGTGGTCTCTCCAAGGAGGCTGCGAGCGCGTGGAGCGGCCCGCCCGTCGCGCTCGCGTGGATCGACGGGGCGCACGATCGCGACAGCGTGCTCCTCGACATCGACGGCTGGGATCGGCACCTCGTCGACGGCGGGACCATGCTGCTGCACGACGCGTTCAGCGCGATCGGCACCACGCGCGCCGTGCTCCGCCGCCTCTGGTGGACCCGCCGGTACCGCTACCTCGGCTGCGAACGAACGTTGGTCGCGTTCCGAAAGGAGCAGCGAAGCCCGCTCGGCGCGCTCACCGACGCGATCCGGCTCAGCCCCCGCCTCGCGTTCTTCGCGCGGATGGTCGCGATCAAGCTGGCGCGACGTCGGGGGCATCAAGGGCTTGAGCGGCTGTTCATGCGAGGCGAGAACGAGCCGCTGATCTGATGGCATCGGGGTTGACGGACGAACACCTCTCGATCCTGCTCACCGTCCACCACTCGCTCGAGCACGGCACGGGGGCGGCGGGCGCCACGCTGGCGCTCGCCAGACAGCTCGAGGATCGCGGCCACCGCGTCGAGGTCCTCGGCTTCGACGGGCTCGCGCACCGACGTGGTGCGACGCTCGACGCGATCGCCTTCCCTCACCTTGTCGCGCGGATCCTGCGACGTCACCTCGACCGAGGCGGCGTGGACGTGATCGACGCATCGAGCGGCGACGTCGCGTACGTCTCGACGAGCCGCGTACGCGCTGCGTCGTCCGCCGTGTTCACGCGGAGCCACGGGCTCGAGCACCTCGCGAGCGAGCGTCGACGTGCTGGTGCGCGGGCGGGGGAGCTCGACCTGCGCCGGCGCTACTCGCTGTACCACGGCGGGCTCCGCCTCCGCGAGGTCGCTCGCTCCTTCGCGGTCGCCGACGGCGCGCTCCTCGTGAACGATGCCGAGCGAAGATTCGCCGAGCATCGCCTCGGCATCGGCAGCGAGCGGCTGTGGCGCACCTCGCCGGTCCTCGACGACACGCTCGCCCGCCTGCGGCGAGACCCGACTCGCGACGTCCTCGTCCTTGGCGCTGCGTCGTGGCGCAAGGGTGGCGACGTGGCCATCCGCGTCCTCGAGTCGCTGCTGCGCGCCGACGCGTCGACGACGGTGTCATGGCACGGACTTCAGGACCCGGCCGAGATCGCTGGCGCGCTGGCCGACGACCTGCGTGATCGCGCGGACCTCGCCGGCCCCTACGCCCGTGCGGCGCTGCCCGAGCTGCTCGCGAGCCACCGCGTCTTGTTGTTCGCCTCGCGCTCAGAGGGGCTACCCGTTACCCTGCTCGAGGCGCTGCGTGCGGGCATCGCGATCGTGGGTGCGGACGTGCCCGGCGTGCGTGACCTGCTCGGTGACGGTGCGGGCACGCTCGTGCCCGACGGCCACGTTGCGGGCATGGCGGGCGCCACGCGGGTGCTGCTGGCCGACGAGCGCGCACGAGCTGCCTGCGAGGCGCGTGGCGCAGAGGTCGCCGCCGCCCACGAGCCCGCCGTGGTGGTCGACGCGCTCCTCGACGCCTACCGCACGGTGCTCGAGGTCAAGCGCGCGGCGCAATGAGCCGCTAGCGAGGTGGCCAGAGCGCGTCGTCGACGGTGAGGCCGCTCGACTCGCCCCACCGGTTCCGGTACGTGACCTCCTGGACGGGACGGCGCGGTGCGACGCCCCAGCGGCCGGTGGGGTACCCGAACGACACGCATGCCGAGCAGACCCAGCCGGCGTCCTTCGGGACGCCGAGCAGCTCCAGCACCTCGTCGAGGTGAAAGAACGAGAGGACCGCCGTGAGGCACGTCCCGATGCCCTCGGCGCGCGCGGCAAGCATCGCGCTCCAGACGGCGGGGTAGATCGAGCTGCCCGAGGGATCGAATGCCGAGAAGGCGAAGAGGTACAGCGGCACCGTCTCGAAGTTGTCCGCTAGCCACTGGGCCGACTTGCGGACCTTCTCGAACTGCCGGCTGTCCGCGGCCTCGGGGGCGGCAGCCGCCTGGTCGATGCGGGGCTTGTACACCGTGGACCACAGCTGGTCCATCGCGTCGCGATACAGCGGCCCGAGGGCGGCGATCGTGTCGACGTCGTCGACGAGCAAGAAGCGCCACCCCTGGGCATTCCCGCCGGACGGCGCGCGGATCGCGGCGTCGAGTATCCGCCCCTGGGTCGCCATCGGGATCTTCTCGTTCGTCACGCGTCGCATCGCGCGTGTGGTGTAAAGCGCCTCGTGCAGTTCCACGCCGTCTCCTCGGTGTGTCGTCGGTCGCCGCACTGTAGGTGGCGACGCCACCCCAGGCCCTCTGTCACGCGTCCATCCCTACGATGTTCGACCGAGGAGGGCTGATGGCGGGTTCGATGGGACACGGCGGGTGGGGCATGATGCGCTCGCTGCGACGCGACGAGGACGTCTTGAACCAGCGGATCGAGCGCGCGACCATCCGCCGCATGATCACGTTCGCGAAGCCCTATCGCGGGATGCTCGCCCTGTTCATAAGCATCGTCGTGCTCGACTCGCTGGTCGTCGTCGTCAACCCCCTCGTCCTCCGCCAGATCATCAACCTGGCGAGCAGGCACCCCGGCGCGAACCAGGTGTTCACGCTCGCGATGCGCCACTCGCGCGTCGACGAGATCATCGGGCTCGCGCTGCTCGTCGCCCTCCTCGCAGTCCTCGACGCGGGCTTCACCTTGACGGAGCGACGCATCTCATCGGTCATCGGCGAGTACCTCATCTACGACATGCGGGCCAAGGTCTTCCGCCACATCCAGTCGATGCCGATCTCCTTTTTTTCGAGGACCCAGACCGGCGCGCTCATCAGCCGGTTGAACAACGACATCATCGGCGCCCAGCAGGCCTTCACGGACCTCCTCAGCAACATCGTCGGGAACGTGATCCTCGTCGTGCTGGTGCTCGTCACCATGGCGCTGCTGTCGTGGCAGATCACCCTGGTCGCCCTCGTGCTCGTCCCCCTGTTCCTCGTGCCCGCCAAGGCGCTCAGCCCCCGCCTCGCGAAGCTCTTCCGCCAGGGCATGGGGCTCAACGCCGAGATGAACACGATGATGCAGGAGCGATTCAACGTCGCGGGCGCGATGCTGGTCAAGCTCTTCGGACGCCCCACCGAGGAGCACGCGGCGTTTGACGGCCGTGCCGCGGGCGTCCGTGACATCGGGATCAAGCAGGCGACCTACCAGCGGATGTACTTCGTCGGGCTGGGCCTGACCGCGGCGCTCGCGACCGCGTTCGCCTACGGCTTCGGCGGCGCTTCCGTCGTCGACGGGACGATGCAGATCAGCACCGTCGTGGTCATGACCGTGTACCTGGCGCGGCTCTTCGCACCGCTTACCCAGCTCTCGAACCTCCACGTCGACCTGATGAGCGCCGTCGTCAGCTTCGAGCGGCTGTTCGAGGTCCTCGACCTCGAGCCGATGCTCGCCGAGGCGCCCGACGCCGTCGACATCCCCGCCGGTCCCGCCGAGGTCGAGTTTCGCGACGTCCGCTTCAGCTACCCCACGGCTGAGGAGGTCTCGATCGCCTCGCTCGAGGCCGTCTCGGTGCTCGAGCGGACCGGTCGCACCGAGGTGCTCCACGGCATCTCGTTCACCGCCGCGCCTGGGACGATGACCGCGCTCGTCGGCCCCTCTGGGGCGGGCAAGACGACGATGTCCGCGCTCATCCCCCGCCTCTACGACCCGACGGGCGGCGAGGTGCTCTTGAACGGCGTCGAGCTGCGGCGCGCGACGACGTCCAGCATCATCGACACGGTCGGCGTCGTCACCCAGGATGCCCACCTCTTCCACGACTCGCTTCGCGCGAACCTGCTCTACGCCAGGCCGAACGCGACGGAAGCCGAGCTCGACGCCGCGCTCGAGTCCGCACAGATCCTCGGGCTCGTGCGGTCGCTGCCGAACGGACTCGACACCATCGTGGGGGAGCGCGGCTACCGGCTCTCGGGCGGGGAGAAGCAGCGCGTCGCGCTCGCTCGGCTGCTCTTGAAGGCGCCACGCGTCGTCGTCCTGGACGAGGCGACCGCGCACCTCGACGCCGAGAGCGAGGTCGCGGTCCAGCGAGCCCTGGACGTGACGCTCGCGGGGCGCACCTCGATCGTGATTGCGCACCGGCTGTCGACGGTGCGCAACGCCGACGAGATCCTCGTGATCGACCACGGCGAGATCGTGGACCGAGGCACCCACGTCAGGCTGCTCACGCACAGCGGCCTGTACCGCAACCTCTACGAGACCCAGTTCGCGACTCAGGTCGACCGTGAGGCGAGCGCCGAAGAAGAGCTCACCGCATGAGCTGCTCCATCCTGTTCCTGTGCCACGCGAACCTGTGCCGATCGCCGACCGCCGAGGTCATGCTCACCCGGACGCTCGCGACCGAAGGGGTGGCCGCCACGGTCACCTCGGCGGGATTGACCGTCACGGCCGACCAGGTAGCCCCGGAGAACTTCAGGGAGCTCGCCTTGGCTCGCGGCATCGACCTTCGCGATCGCAAGCAGGTGCGGTACACCCCGGACCTTGCCGAGGACGCTGATCTCGTCCTCGCCATGACGCGTGACCTCCTTCGCGCCGTGGTGGTGGAGACGCCCTCGTTGTGGCCGAAGTCCTTCACGCTGCTCGAGCTCGTCCGGCGAGGCGAGTCCTCCGAGCCGCCACGCCCGGGCGACACGCTCGGGACCTGGATCGAGCGCGTGCACCAGTCGAGGGAGCGATCCGAGCTCCTGGGCACGGACCCGATCGACGACCTGCGTGATCCCATGGCGGACACGCTCGAGATGAACGAGGAGATGTTCGGCCAGCTGGAGCGCGCCACGAGCCAGCTCGCACGGCTGCTGACCTTGCTCAGTGGGTGAGCTGCCATTCGTCGGTGACGGGCACCTTCAGGAGCCAGGTCTTCCCTGAGGGGCCGCTGACCGACCAGCCGGGGGCGCTGAAGGTGACATTGGTGAGCTGGGGCCACAGTCCCGGCTGGGGGATGAACTGCAGGGAGAACTGCCCGTTCTTCACGGCGTTCTTGATAAACCCGGTGAGCAGCAGCGTCTCATGATGCCCGGGCATGACGTTCACACCTTTGACGGGGCGCACCAAGGTGAGCCCGGACTCGGATAGGCCGCCCGGCGCGAGCGTGTTCGCCGGCAGCCATAGGTCGAGCCGGGCCACGTACTGGCCGCGCACAAATGAGTTCGTGTGGTCAGGACCGCAGACGTAGTGGGGCCGGCAGCCAACCGGCGCGGTGTTGCCGACGACGATTTTGGCGGTGATCGTCGCGCCGCCGTTGGCGTCGATCGAGACGTTGTAGAACGCCGCGGTGTGGACGTACCAGTCCAGCTTGGCCGCGACCGCGGACTCGATGGCGAGGTGCACGACGCTCGTGGACTGCGCGGTGAGGGACCCGCTGCCGCCGAATCGGGTCACGGCGGCCTCGAGGACGGGGAACCTGCTCCAGACCAGCAGGTGCCGGCCGCGCGCGGCCTTGGCGAGCTGGTCGACGAGGTACGCGAGGTCGTAGTGGTGCCGCTTCATTCGGTCGACCGCGGCCGTGGCGACCGCGGAGACCAAGTCGTGGCGCTTGTTCTGCTCGTAGCCTTTCGGGTACAGGACGTACAGCTGGTGCAGCAGCACGTACGCCACGTTCATGGGCGTCACCTTTTCCTTTCGCGAGATGCCCTTCACGTGGACCGCGCCCGTGACATCGAGGACGTGCTGGAGCGCGATGACGTCCACCGCGATGACGCCGTCGACGGACAGGTGCGTGCGCTGGTGGTACATCGCGGCCATCACCGCGCCCGACAGCGGGAAGTCCGCGGTCGCGTTCACGGACTGCCAGATCTGCTCGGGCTGCAGGTCACCGAAGGCCTGCGCGGTGCCGAAGGGGAGACGGAAGTGGGCCGGATGTCGGATCGTGAGTTTGCCGACCGACGCCGGATGGCTCATGGTGAACGTGCCGTTGTTGGCGGTGATCAGGGCCCAGGACAGCACCGCCCCCTGGTCTCGCATCTCAGCGTTGTTCTCCCCGGCGAGCAGGTACGTGCGTGGGCCGTCCGCGCCAAGGAACGGTCCCACGTAGTTGAGCAGCTCCCCGCCCGTCGACAAGAGCCCCGTGATCTTGGTGATCTCACCGTCGAAGGTGTTCCGGGCACTCGCGATCGGGCCGATGAGGAGCCCCGAGCCTCGGTCGAGCGGGCTGAGCGCGGTCACCGCCTGGTGGACGCGGAGGTCGAGGATCTGGAGCAGGGGAAGCGAGATCGACGTGCCGTGGCTCGCTTTGACGAGCTCGTTGACGGCGCTCAAGAGGGTGCCGGCCTGGTACGAGGTCGTGTCGAAGTCGTTCACGAGGCTCGTGACGCCGTCGACCTGCTGGCCGACGAAGGGGATCCACGAGAGCACGTGCAGGGGGATCGAGTTGTTGACGAGATTCGCGGCGTTGTCCGTGCCGCGCTGCATCTTGGCGATCTGGAGGCTCGCGTTTGCGCGCCCCTTGGACGTGAAGAGCTGGGTGCGGTCGACGGCGAGCGAGGTCGCCTCTGACTGCGCGCCCCGAAGGTCGTTCCTGGCCTGGAGAATCGTGAGCAGGCCCCAGATCGAGCAGACGACAAAGACGAGGGCCGCCGCGAGCAGCGTGCCGATCGCGATCTGCCGCGCGATCTCGAGCGGCCATCGACCGCGCAGGTAGCGCGTGGAGCGCTGGAGCGACTCGCGGGGTGACCGCTGCTGCTTGAGCGTGTGGCGCCGGGAACGGCGGCGATGGCCGTGGTGCTGGCCGTCGCGGTGCTGGGTGTAGTGCTGCCAGCCGTGCCGGTAGGGGTGGAGGGGCCGCTGACGGCGGTGGACGTATGGTTCCATCGACAGGTCGAGGCTCGGGCCCCGCGGCCCGGCTCAGTCCGTCAGTGTCTCAGGTGACGAGGGGTCTGGCGGTGCATTGTGGTCCCCGTCAGTCGCCGTGGCGGCCACGGATGAGACGCTCTCGCGAGTCGCCACCTGCTCTTCAGCGGTGCCGACCGGCGCCGCGACCGACGTGCCGACCTGCACCTGGCGCTGGTTGCTGCCCGAGCCGTAGCCATAGCCGTACCCGTATCGGTAGTACGCGTAGGAGTCCGCTGCCGGTGCCCTGTTGAGGACGACACCCACGAGCGCGGCGTCGACCTGGCGAAGGATCTCGATGCCCCTCGCGGTGTCGCGCTTCGTCGAGATGCCCGATGCGGCGACGAGCAGCACGCCGTCCGCCTTCGCCGCGAGCACCGCTGCGTCAGAGACCGGGAGCAGCGGCGTGCTGTCGAGGATCACGAGGTCGCAGCGTCGCTTGAGCGCCTCGAGGATCTGCTCGGTTCGCTTGCCCGAGAGCAGCTCGGAGGGGTTGGGCGGAATGGGGCCGGCCGCGAGGATCTTGAGGTACGGGCTGCCCGGCACGTCCTGGATCGCGTCGTCGAGCTCGACTTCACCCAGGAGCACCGAGGTGAAGCCGACGTCGTTGGTGACGCCGAAGAACTCGTGGATCCTCGGCTTGCGGAGGTCGCAACCGACGAGGATCACTTCTTGTCCCGCGGCCGCGATCGTGTAGGCGAGGTCGGCGCAGACGGTGGTCTTGCCGTCGGCTGCAGCGGGCGAGGTGACGAGCAGCGTCTTGAGTGGCTGCTCGAGCGACATGAACTGCAACGAGGTGCGCAGCGCACGGAAGGCCTCCGCGGGGGGCGACTTCGGCTGCTCGGCGGCGATCAAGAGCGGCGTCTTGCGGTCCTCCCACTCTGAGATCAGCGGGATGAGCCCGATCGCAGGCTTGCCCGCGGCGATCTCCTCGAGCTCGGCGCGCGTTCGGATCTTGTCGTCCAGGGACTCGCGCAGGAGCGCGAGCGCGATGCCGATGGCGAGGCCGGCGAGGCCAGCGAGCAGGCCGTCGGTCGTCGGCTTCGGCGAGATCGGCGAGGAGCTCGGGGACGCGCCCACCTCCGTCGTCACGCCGCTGCCCTTCGTCGTCGTACTCAATGTCAACAGCTGTGAGGCGATTGCCTCGTCAAGATGCGTGAACGTCGACTTCTGCTTCTCGTCGGAGTTGAATTGGGCATGCAGCGGTAAGTACAGGATGTTCTTGGGTGACATGTGTGAGAGCTGGCCCGAGATCTGGATGATGGCCGCGTCGTTCTGGTTGATCTGAAGGGTGAGGAGCGCTGCCTGGTTGATGGCCTTCGTGAGCGCCTGAGCGGCGGTGATGCTGTTGAAGCCCTGGATCAGGTCCTTCACGCACCGGGCAGCGAACTTCGGATTCGACGCCTTGCCACTGATGACGATGAGCTGCGTGCCGGGGTCCGGGGCCGCGGAGAGCGCGCAAAGGGGCTGACCCAGGATCTGCTGGGCTGCGGCGCGGACCGACGGCTTGAGGAGCTCGATCTCCTCTGTCGCGATCAGGCTCGGGTTCGGTGTCCCCTTCCCGTTTCCCGGGAACAGGACCTTCGCGGTCGAGAGGTAGACCGGCGAGCGGATCGTGTCTACGACCAGCATGCCGCCCAGCGCGACGAGGAGGGCCATCAGCACCGTCGCCTTTCGGCGCCACAGCACATTGACGTACTGGCCAATGTTGTTCTGCGAACGGGTGCTGGTCGTCGCCGTCACGGCCCGGATGCTAGCCGCGAACAGAAGAATCCCTCCTAAGAATTTGGTTTGTCGAGTCCCTGTGCGAGAATCGCAAGGATGTCTTTGCGACCGAGCATTGACGTGCCATTTGCGGTAGGGGGGACCCCACAGCCGCGGGGGCGGTCCGCGTGGTTCATCGTCGCCACCGCCTCGGCCGCGTGCATCGGGATCGCCGTCGCGTCCGGGACCCACCTCGGAATCGTCCTCATCGTGCTGCCGGTGTTCATCGCCATCGTGTGGCAGTCCCCGAAGACGATGATCGCGATCCTCCCAGTGTGGATGGTGCTCCTCGGTTTGATACGCCGGCTCACACCTGGTGGCGTCAACATCACGTTCTCCGGCGACCCGGTGCTGATTATCGGCCCGGTCGTGATCCTGCTGCTGTTCTTCGTCGCGGCGAGCCGCGGGGCGTTTGAGCGCCGAACCAGATTCGCCAGCGCCGTTGGAGTCCTCAGCGTGATCGCGCTCTTCGAGGCGTTCAACCCGAAGCAGGGCAACCTGCAGGCAGGTCTTGGCGGACTGCTGTTCATCCTGGTGCCGATGCTCGCCTTTTGGATCGGGCGAACACTGCTCGACGACACCCTCGCCCTCCAGATCGTCCGTACGATCGCGGTCCTCGGGCTGTGCTCGGCCATCTACGGGCTGTTCCAGGAGTTCCGCGGGTTGCCGCCGTGGGACGCGAGCTGGATCCAGTCACAGGGTTACGCGGCACTGACCGTTGGCACCGTCGTCCGCGCGTTCGGATCGTTCTCGTCCGCCGAGGAGTACGCCGCGTTCCTCTCGATCAGCCTCGTCGCGTGGCTCGCCCTTGCGCACAAAGACACCCGTCTCTTCCCGCCGGCGCACCTCGCCGGCATCATCACGGTGGCCGTCGCGCTGTGGTTCGAGTCCGAGCGCACCGCGATCTTCCTCGTCGTGCTTGCGATTGGCGTCATGGCCGCCTCACGACTCCGGATGCGCCCTCTCGGGGTCCTGGCGGGCGGTGTCGGGGCGGTCGTCCTGCTCGTCGTGCTCGGCGGGCACTTCGGTGGCGGCGGTGGCGGCAGCTGCACGACCGCCTCGTGCCAGCTGAGCAACCACGTGGCGACAGGCATTGCTGGCCCGCTCGGCTCGGGATCCTCCCTGCCGGGCCACATCCGTCAGACCGAAAAAGGGATGCTCCAGGCATTCAAAGCCCCGTTCGGCCACGGCACGGGCTCGGTCACGCTGGCCGCGAGCCGGTTCGCGCACTCCCGGACCGGGGGCACCGAGTTCGATCCCGGCAACATGGGCATCGCGTTCGGCGTCTTCGGGCTCATCGCGTTCTTCGTCGTCCTCTGGCAGGCGATCAAGACCGCGTACCTGAGTGCCGTCCTGCGACGAGACGTGATCTCCTTGTTCGCGCTCGGCATGCTGATGGCGACACTCTTCTCGTGGACCAACGGCGACCTGTACTCGGTGTGCTGGCTGATCTGGCTGTTCCTCGGCTACCTCGACATGTCGTTGGCCCGGACGCGCGCGGAGATCGCCGCGATGCCGCCGCCACCGCCACCGATCTCGTGGCGACGCCCCGGCGAGCAGCGCCCGCTCCCGGGGACGTGACCCGGCGGCTTCGCGTCGCGTACGTCGCGCACTCCGTCGATCCGCGTCGAGGTGGCATGGAGCTCGTGAGCGCGCGGCTGCTCGAACGGCTCTCCCAGCACGTCGACCTCGAGGTCGTCGCAGGTGACGGGCTCGAGACCCTGCCCCCTGGCGTGCGCCGGACCCACGTGCCGATCCCGAGCCGTCCGAACGCGGCCAGGCTGGTGCTCTTCGACCTGCTCGGCACCCTTCGGCTCCTCGGGGTGCGCCGCCGGTGCGACCTCGTGCACACGTGCGGCGCGGTCGTGCACGCGCGCGTGGACATCGTGACGATGCATCTCAGCCACGCAGCGGTCATCGAGGCCCAGGGAGGCTCACGTCCGCCTGGCCGCTCGGGCGTGCGCGGCATCGTCGGTTCGCTGCGTCGCCGGCTCGCCTCGTCCATGGAGCGCTGGGCGCTGCGACGCGACCGGGTCCGGCGGCTCGTGGCGATCTCGCGCTCCGACGCCGCAGACCTCGCCTCGCGGTACCCCGACGTCGCGCTGACGCTGATCGAGAACGGCATCGACGTTGGCGCGGCCCAACCCGCCGGGCACCGGAGCGCGGATGCGGCCGCAGCACTCCAGGTCGTCGTGATCGCGGGCGACTTCGAGCGAAAGGGCGTGCCGCTCGCCATCCGCGCGGTGTCGCAGACCGGACGCTGCACGCTTCGGGTGATTGGCGACGGCGACCTTGCGGGCATGCGACGGCTCGCAGCGTCCTGCGGCGGGGCCGATCGCGTCGAGCTGCTTGGGCATCTCGGCGACGTCTGGAAGGAGCTCTGCGTGGCCGACGTGGTGCTCTCGTGCTCGACGCACGAGTCGTTCGGATTGGCAGTCGCCGAGGGTGCCGCTGCGGGCTGCGCAATCGTGTGCACCAGCACGGGCGTCGGCCCCGAGCTGTGCGAGGACGTCGGCGAGGGCCCTGGCGGCATCGTCGTCGCCGCAGACGAGCGTGCCATCGCCGACGCGCTCGACCGCCTCGACGCCGACCGGTCCGCCTGCCGAGCGATGGGGGCGGTCGCGGCCACGCACGCGGCGCGCTTCTCCTGGGACGCGATGGCCTCGAGCACCCTCGCGCTCTACGGCGAGCTCGCCG
>PLCI01000083.1 GCA_003135595.1 Acidimicrobiaceae bacterium
GAGGTCACCCAGCTCGATGGTGCGGGCCGCGAATGCCTTGTAGTACGAAAGCCCAGCGACGAGGTGGTAGAGCACCGCGGCGGTCTCGACACCGGGCGTGGCGAGATCGACGCTGCCGTCGAATGTCGCGACCTCGCGGAACTCGACACCCTCGCAGGCGTACGCACACGTGATCGCACGGGTTGCCACGTCGACGGCGACGTCGCGGTACTCGAACGAGTCAGCGCGCTCGTGAACTGACATTGCGGCCATGCTATGAGTGACCCTCGAGTCTCGCCGCGATCGCAAAACGACCGCACGGACGCTGCGCACGATCGCTGAAGAAACGCTCCCCGCCGTCGGTCACCGATGACGACACGGACAAGTGCTTCAGGTCCAGGCCGCGTCCGTGCAGCTGGCGAGCACACGCTGCCGAGAGGTCCGCACGGTAGTGGCCCTCGTCATCGATGACGACATCCTCGCCGCAACCGACCGACTGGAATGCAGCGGCGACTTCCTCGCCGACCTCGTAGGCGCGAGGCGAGATGCATGGGCCGAGGTGAGCGCGGCACCTACTGGGATCTGCTCCGAGCGCGACCAGCTCGTCGACGCAGGCGATCACCGTCTGGGCGACGACGCCGCGCCATCCTGCGTGCACGACCGCCAGGACGCGCGCGAGCGGATCGACGACCACGGCGGGCACGCAGTCCGCGACGAGCACACACAGCACGATCGAGGGATCCGTCGTCACGAGCACGTCGGCATCGCCCGGTGTGTCGCCGTGACGAACCCTCGCGACGCCGGCACCGTGCACCTGGTTTGCGATGACGAGGGCGTCAGGGGCCACGCCCATCGCGGCGGCGAGCCTCGATCGATTCTCTGCGACGTTGGTCGACTGGTCGCCGACGTGGGCGCCCAGGTTGAGTGAGGCGTAAGGACCGGTGCTCACGCCCCCTGACCGCGTCGTGACGATCGCCCGGACGCCGAGCGTCTCGAGCGCCTCGAGCACGACGACGTCGAGCGACGCTCGACGCGAGTCCAATTCGGTCACGACCTCGGCCCCGTCTGGGTCCACGAAGCGGCCCACGCCGGTGCCGCGTCCGGCGCTGCAGGCACGTGCTGAGGGTACCTGCGACGGATCTCGACACGGGGACCACGGACGTCGAACAGACGATCAGGAGTAACGTCGATGCGTGGCGGATCCAGCTCGCTTCGAGGCGGAGGCGCTCGTCTTTGCCGACGCCCTCTACGGGGCGGCGCTGCGGATGACCCGCGATCGGGCCGACGCAGAGGACCTCCTCCAGGAGACGTATCTCAAGGCATTTCGTGCCTACGAGCGCTTCGAGGAGGGCACCAACCTGCGTGCCTGGCTGTTCCGGATCCTGACCAACACCTATATCTCTACGTATCGCTCGCGCCAGCGCGCCCCTCAGCTCACCGACGTGGACGACGTCGAGGACCTCTACCTCTACAAGCGCCTGACCGCCACGGGGCTGTCGAGAAGCGCCGAGGACGCCGCGCTCGAACGGCTCACCGCCCCGGAGGTCTTGGCCGCGCTCGACGAGCTGCCTGAGCAGTTCCGCCTCGCGGTGCTGCTGAGCGACGTGGAGCAGTTCAGCTACAAAGAGATCGCCGACATCACCGGCGTGCCGATCGGCACCGTGATGAGTCGCATCCATCGGGGAAGGAAGGCGCTCCAAAAGGCGTTGGCCCCGTATGCAGCAGAGTTGGGACTACTCGAGGTCCCGAGGACATGAGGGAGACTTGATGGACGAGCCGGTTGGTGACGGCAGCGCAGGCGTCAACTGCGACGAGGCACTCGAGACGCTCTACCGGTATCTCGACGGCGAGCTGACCGACGAGCGCCGCGTCCTGATCGCCTCGCATCTCGATCAGTGCGGCTACTGCGGCGAGGCGGCGCACTTCGAGGCAGAGCTGCGCGTCGTGATCGCTGACTGCACTCGCGCACGTGTCCCCGAGCCGCTGCTCGATCGCATCCGCGCCGTGATCGCCGATGAGGCCCGCAGCGGCTGACGCCACCGAGCTCCTCGAACGCTGCTCGTTTCCTGGGGCCGGCGGGCACGTCGACCTCGCCGTCTCGGGCGGCCCCGACTCGTGCGGCCTCGCACTCCTCGCGTCCGCCGCGGGCCTCGACGCGACGCTGCACCACGTCGAGCACGGGCTGCGGCCCGCAGCCGCGGGGGAGGCCGCCCTCGTCGAGCGGCTCGCCCAAGGGCTCGGCGCGGCGTTCGTCGCACACCGGGTATTGGTGGAGCCAGGCGGCAACCTCGAGGCGCGCGCCCGCGCCGCGCGCCGCGACGCGCTTCCCGTTGGCGTGCTGACCGGCCACACGATGGACGACCAGGCAGAGACGGTCCTGCTCAACCTGCTGCGGGGCGCCGGCACCGATGGGCTCGCAGGGATGTCCACGTCCACCAAGCCACTGCTCGGGATACGCCGGGCAGCGCTTCGGGACTTCGTCGTTGCGTCCAACGTGGCATTCGCGTCGGACGCGTCGAACTACGACCTGTCGCTCCGCCGCAACCTCGTGCGCGCACGACTGCTGCCTGAGCTCAATGGCGTCGCTCGTCGTGACCTCGTGCCGCTGCTCGCGCGCCTCGCGACGCTCGCTGGCGACGACGCCCGATACCTCGACGAGCTGGCGCTCGCGGCGATCCCTGATCCGCTCGACGTGGCGTCGCTGCGCCTCGCCCCTGTGGCACTTCGGCGCCGTCGGCTTCGAGACCTCGCTCGCCGCGACGACGTCGACGGCAGCCACCCACCGAGCGTCGCGGAGGTCGAGCGAATGGAGGCCGTCGTGATGGGGGTGGTCGTCGCCACCGAGCTCGCGGGCGGGCGACGGCTCGCTCGTCGCAACGGGCGGCTCGACTTCGAGGACGGCTGAGCCGGTACGCTCCGGCGGATGACGAACGCCGGCGAAGGCCACGCCCCGCCGGCGTGGGCGGCGCACGCATTGGGGAACGTCGTCGTCGACGGCGACACGCTCGCAGCTCGGGTGGCCGAGCTCGGCCGCAAGATCACCGAGGACTACTCGACGGACCCGCCCCTGCTCGTCGGGGTGCTCAAGGGCGCGATGCTGTTCATGAGCGACCTCGCCCGATCGATCGAGCTCCCCGTCGAGGTGGACTTCATGGCGGTCTCGTCCTACGGGACGGCGACGTCGACCTCGGGCGTCGTGCGGATCGTGAAGGACCTCGACGTGGACCTGAAGGACCGCCATGTCCTCGTGGTCGAGGACATCGTCGACTCCGGGCTCACCCTCAACTACCTGCGCCGGTACCTGGGGGCCAGGGGACCCGCCAGCCTGGAGGTCTGCGCGCTGCTGCTGAAGGAGGGCGAGCAGCGGGTGACCCAGTCCCTCAAGTACGTGGGCTTCACGATCCCGTCGACCTTCGTGGTGGGCTACGGGCTCGACGTCGGCGAGCGCTTCCGGAACCTCCAGGGCGTCTACACGTACGTCGGACCCGAGTCGGTGGACCAGTGAGCGTCGACGTCGAACGGGTCCGCGCCGCGATCGCCGAGCTCCTCGACGCGATCGGCGAGGACGTCGAGCGAGAGGGTCTTCTCGAGACGCCGCGACGGGTGGCGGACATGTACGAGGAGCTCTTCACGGGTATCGACACTGACCCCGCCCGGCACCTGCGCGTCAGCTTCGAGGCGGGGCATGACGAGATGGTGATGGTGCGCGACATCCCGTTCACCTCGATGTGCGAGCACCACCTCGTCCCGTTCATCGGCGTCGCGCACATCGCGTACGTCCCCGGCGACGACGGGAGGATCACCGGCCTCTCCAAGCTCGCTCGCCTCGTCGAGGGGTTCGCACGACGCCTCCAGGTCCAAGAGCGAATGACCGTCGACATCGCCGACGCGATCGACAAGGAGCTCCAGCCGCGAGGCGCGCTGGTCGTGATCGAAGCAGAGCACCTGTGCATGTCGATGCGCGGCGTTCGCAAGACTGGCACCTCGACGGTCACGTCCTCGGTGCGGGGCACGTTCCGATCGGACGCGGCCACGCGCGCCGAGGCACTCGCGTTCGTGCACAAGAGGCGCTGAGTGCGGCACGGACGAGCAGTCGTGATGGGCGTCGTGAACGCGACACCGGACTCCTTCCACGCCGCGTCGCGCACGGCGGCCACCGATGACGCCGTGCAACGTGGTCGTCACCTCTTTGCGGAGGGCGCGGGCATCGTCGACGTCGGGGGCGAGTCCACCCGCCCCGGCGCGACGCCCGTCGAGGAGCGCGAGGAGATCGCCAGGGTGGTCCCGGTCATCGAGGCGCTGGCGGAACTCGGCCGGGTCTCGGTCGACACGGTGAAGCCCCAGGTGGCCAGGGCCGCCGTCGCGGCCGGGGCATCGCTCCTGAACGACGTCGAAGGGTCGCTCGGCCCCCTTGCCGCGGAGCTCGGGGTCGGCTGGGTGGCCATGCACAGCCGGGGGATCCCGGCCCAGGTCGCTCCCGAGCCGGTCGGCCACGGGATCCTCGACGAGGTGCGCCGAGCCGTGCTCGACGCCGCTCTGGCGGCCAGGGCGATGGGTGTCGACGAGCTCTACGTCGATCCCGGCATCGGGTTCGGCAAGGGAGCGGCGGACAACCTGGCGCTGCTCGCGAGGCTCGACGAGCTGTGCGAGGCGTCGCACCCCGAGGGGATCGGCGTGCTCGTCGGAGCCAGCCGGAAGCGATTCCTGGGCTCGCTGCCGCACGGCGGCCCGCTGGACGTCGACGAGAGATTCGAAGGTTCGCTCGCCGTCGCGACGTTCGCGATGGCCTGTGGCGCCGACGTGGTGCGAGTCCACGACGTCGCTGCGACAGCGCAGGCGGCGGCACTCGTCGCAGATGGGGAGGCGGCATGAAGGGCAAGTGGGCGGCGGGAATCTGTCCGCGCAACTTCACGTGGGTGATCCGGGACCGGTTCGCGGTGTCGGAGCGACCAGGTGGCTTCGGCGCGTCGCACCGCAAGGTGCGACGAGAAGAGGAGCTGCTGTGGCTCCGGGCGCAGGGATTCGACCGGGTGGTGTCGATCCTTTCCGCGCCGTCGAACCTGTCGGCGTACACGATCCACGAGCTCGAGTGGGGCCACCACCCGATCCCGCTCGCCGGCGATCGCAAGCTCGCGCTCAAGGAGTGCTACTTCGATCTCGACATGGCGCTGAGCGCGGGCCGCAAGGTGCTGCTGCACGGTGACGAGCTGGGTGACCGCGTCATGGGCGTCGTCGCGGGCTACCTGTGCTGGTCGGGCCGGATCGTCCAGGGGCCCGCCGCGATCAGCGCGGTCGAGCACCTGTTGGAGCGGTCGATGGGTCCCGACGGGCGCTCGCTCGTCGCGGACTCCGGTCCCCCCAGCTAGGGCGGGGCGGTGCCCGACACGATCGAGGTGCGCGGGCTCCGGCTCGTCGCGGTCTGCGGCGTCTACGAGGAGGAGCGACGGGGCGCCCAGCCGCTCAGCGTCGATATCGACGTCGAGCTCGACGCGAGTCGCGCGGCGACGAGCGACGACCTCGCCGACACGGTGTCGTACGCGGCGCTCTGCGGGTCGGCGGCGGCGGCGATCATCGACGCGGCGCCCCGGCTGCTCGAGCACGCGACCGAGGTGGCCGGTCGAGCGGTCCTCGCGCTCGACGATCGGATCGACGCGGTCACCGTGACGGTCACCAAGCTGCGGCCACCGATCGACCTTGACGTCGCCACGACGGCGGTGCGGCGACGGCTCGCTCGCTAGGTGCTCGCCTACCTGTCGCTCGGCAGCAACCTCGGGGACAGAGCGGGCTGGCTCCGACTCGGCGTCGCGGTGGTCGCGGCGAGCGACGTGCACCGCACCTCGTCGGTCTACGAGACCGAGCCCCTGGGCGGTCCCGCCCAGGGCCCGTACCTGAACCTCGTCGTCGAGCTCGAGACCGACGCGGCGCCGCGGGCGCTCCTGGAGCGCTGTCGGGACGCCGAGTCCGGGGCCGGACGGGTCCGCACGGTCCGATTCGGCCCTCGCACGCTCGACGCCGACGTCCTGTTGGTCGGCGACCTCGTCGTCGCCGAGGAGGACCTGGAGGTGCCACACCCGAGGATGTACGAGCGCCGATTCGTCCTGGAGCCGCTCCGCGAGCTGGCGCCGCACCTCGTCGACGCAGGCGTGCTCGATGGCGCCGTGGGCGACGTCGTCCGCATCGGTACACTGGCGGAGTTCCGCTGAGCGAACGGCACCGAGAGGGCCGGAACGCAAGAGGGGGAAGATGTCGACGATCCGGATCATTGGCCCTGGCAGGGCCGGCACGTCCTTCGCCGATGCGCTTGGACGCACGGGCCACGAAGTCGACGGCCCGCTTGCTCGACGAGACGTCGTCTCGGCGGCGGCCGAGGGCGTGGACGCGCTCATCCTCGCAGTCCCCGACGACCAGATCGCGACGATCGCCGCACTCGTCACGCCGAGCCCAGCGTGCGTCGTCATGCATCTCTCGGGGTCGCTCGGGCTCGATGTGCTCGCGCCGCACGATCGGCGTGCGTCGATGCACCCGCTCGTGCCGCTCCCCACTGGCGGCATCGGCGCCACCCGGCTGCTCGCGGGGGTCACGATCGCCGTCGCGGGTGACCAGCTCGCCTCGGTGCTCGCCACCTCGCTCGGCGCGCGCGTGGTCGAGGTGGCCGAGGAGGATCGCGCGGCGTACCACGCTGCAGCGTGTATCGCCGCGAATCACGTCGTGGCACTCCTCGGGCAGGTGGAGCGCGTTGCCGCGACGATCGGCCTCGACGTGGACGCGTTCCTCGGGCTCGCACGAGCGGCGATCGACGACGTGGCGACGCTCGGGCCGCGCACGGCGCTGACCGGCCCCGCCTCGAGGGGCGACTGGTCGACGATCCTGCGGCATCTCGACGTCCTGGCTCCCGAGGAGCGCGCCGCGTACGGGGCGTGCGTCGCGCTCGCGCTCGAGCTCGCGGCTCCCCAACGGACTGTGCCGCTGCTCGACGTCGTCGAGAGGGACATCGCCGCAGACGCCGCGCGCTAGGTGACCGAGGTCATCACCTCGCTCCCGCGCTGGCGGGAGCGCACCGCGACGCTGCGGGCGAGTGGCGCGACGATCGGCCTCACGATGACGATGGGCGCGCTGCACGCCGGGCACGTCTCGCTGTTCGAGCGCGCCAGGGCCGAGTGCGGCGTCTCGCTCGCGACGATCTTCGTGAACCCGCTGCAGTTCAACGATCCGGAGGACTTCGTGGCGTACCGGATGGACCTCACCGACGACCTCGACGTCGCGCACCGAGCCGGCGTGACCGCCGTGCTCGCGCCCTCGACGGCTGCGATGTGGCCGCGTTGGCCGGCGCCCAGCACGACGATCCGCGTCGGCGAGATCGCCGAGACCCTGGAGGGCGCTGACCGCGCAGGCCACTTCGACGGGGTCTGCGCGGTCGTCGCGAAGCTCCTCGTGCTCACGGGCCCGTGCGTCACGTACTTCGGCGAGAAGGACTTCCAGCAGCTCTGCGTCGTGCGCCGCCTCGTTGCGGACCTCGCGCTCGACGCCGAGGTCGTTGGCTGCCCCATCGTGCGCGAGGACGACGGCGTCGCGCTCTCGAGTCGCAACGCACGGCTCAGCGCGGCGGGACGGCGCACCGCGCGTGTGCTGCACCGCGCCCTCGACGCGGGACGCGACGCCCTGGCCCGGGGCGGGACCGTGCAGGGCGCGACCGCGGCGATGCGCAGCGTCGCGAGCGAAGAGCCCGGCTTCCAGCTGGCATACGCTGCGACCGTGGACCCCGCCACTTTTGGGGCGCTCGCCGAGGCAGCGCCCGGCGAGCCGGTCCGTCTCCTCATCTCGGGCATGGTCGAGGGCGTTCGACTGCTGGACAACCTCGAGGCCGTCGCGGGGCGGGCCTGATGGCCGTGGACGCCCTCGTCGTGGGCAGCGGCGTCGCGGGCCTGTCGGTTGCCGTGCGGCTCGCCGATGCCGGCATCAAGGTGGGCGTCGTCACGAAGGCGGCCCTGGCGGAGACCACGACCCGCTGGGCTCAGGGCGGTGTCGCCGCAGTCCTGCACGACGACGAGGACTCGACTGACTCGCACCTGGCCGACACCCTGCAAGCAGGGGCAGGCCTGTGTGACGTCGACGCCGTCCGCGTGCTGGTCGACGAGGGGCCGGCTCGCGTCGAGGAGCTGATCGGGCTGGGCGCGGTCTTCGATCGCGAGGCGTCCGGCACCTTGCAGCGCGCGCG
>PLCI01000184.1 GCA_003135595.1 Acidimicrobiaceae bacterium
CAACGGCCAGGTCCAGTTGAACACCAGCCTCAGCCTCGCCGATCCGCCCGTGTACTCCTCGGACGGCAAGTCGGTGACCATGACCCTCAAGGGCTGGAAGTGGTCGGACGGGACTCAGATCACCGCACGCGACATCCAGTTCTGGCAGAACATGGTGACCGCCAACAAGACCAGCTGGGCCGGCTACTCGCCGGGCGAGTATCCCGATAACGTGACCAGCACGACGATCAGCCCGACCAATCCGCTGCAGATCACCTTCAACCTCACCCAGGCGTACGGCTCGTACTTCTTCACCTACAACGAGCTGAGCCAGATCACCCCGCTGCCCCAGTCCTGGGACGTCTACGAGCCCGCCCACCCGCACCTGCCGAGCACGGGGCCAACCAGCATCCGTGGCGCAGGCGGCCACTACACCGGCCCGGTCGCACCGGCGGGCTGTTACGGCACACTCTGGATCGGCGACGGCAACACCGGCCCGAGCCGCACCTTCGTGGACCCGCTCGGCACCAAGACGGTCGTCGTACCGGCGAGCGTCGCGGAGGCGCAGCGCTGCGTGGACGTCGTGTACCTGCTGCGCTCGATGTCGGCCGACACGCCGGACTACACGACGGCGGGGACCGCGGTCGCGGGCGCGTGGCGCACGAGTGACGGGCCCTGGCGGCTCGCCGCCTTCCACGCCGGGACCGGGGCGATCACGATGACCCCGAACCTCGCCGCGGGGGCGTCGGGGGCCGAGCCCACCGCCGCGGCGCTCGCGTTCGTCCCCTGCGCCGGGCCGGCCGCCTGCGAGGCACTCGTCGCCGCGGGGCAGGTCGACCAGGGGCCGCTGCCGCTCGCCGACGCGCCGAAGGTGGGCTCGCTCGGCTCGGTCCCTCGCCACAACCCCTTGGCCAAGAAGGGGTACCGAGAGACCGTGGCAGCCCCCTGGGCGACGAGCTACATGCCGTACAACTTCGACTCGAGGCTCGGCGCCGCCGGCCACGCGGGCATGGTCTTCCGACAGCTCTACTTCCGCCAGGCAGTCCAAGAGCTCGTCGACCAGCGCACCATGATCGGCCAGGGCCTCGCGGGCTACGGCGTCGCGACCGACGGCCCTGTCCCGACACTCCCTCGCAGCGCGTACTCGGCGACGGTCTCGACGCCCTATCGCTTCGGCATCGCGAAGGCGGCCTCGCTCCTCGCGTCGCACGGCTGGCACGTGGCCCCCGGAAAGGTCGCGACCTGCACTGACGCTGCCAAGTGCGGTGCCGGCATCCCGAAGGGCACGCCGCTCTCCTTCACGATCGATTTCGCGCCGACGTCCCGCGCCCTCGTGCTGTCCCTCGCCACGCTTCGCCTCGACGCCGGGCGCGTCGGGATCCGGCTCACGCTGGTCGAGCAGACGAGCGCCGAGGTCCTGGACGACGTCGCGGGGCCCCTCGGGGGCTGGGACCTCGCGAGCTGGGACGGCGGCTGGCAGTACCAGCCGGACTACTACCCCTCGGGCGAGTGGAACTTCGCGCAGGGCTCGCCGTGGAACGTCGGGCACTACGACGACACGAACGCGACCGCGCTCGTCAGCGCGACGCTCCGGTCGTCCTCAGCGCTCGCGAGCTACACGTCGTTCCTCGAGACCCAGCTGCCGGTCGTCTGGCTCCCGAGCACCGTGGCGCTCGTCGAGACCCGCGCGTCGATCGCCGGCGTCGTCGTCTCGCCGCTCGGGGCGATCACGCCGGAGTCGTGGCGCCGCTGAGCACCGGGCGAGCCCGCGGCCTCACCGGAAGATCGACGCCAGCCTCGCGTTGATGAACGACGGGCCAGGCGTCGCCAGGCTCTTCTCGAACGCGACCACGAGCTCGTCAGCCGTGGTCACGGTCTCGGCGGGCACCCCGTAGCTGCGCGCCGTCGCGGCGAGGTCGAGCGTCGGGCCCGTGAGGTCGAGCATGGCCTTCGCGCGCTCGCCACCGGCCGTCGCACCCACCCTCGACAGCTCGTAGTTGAGGATCGCGTAGCTGTCATTGGAGCAGCACACGACGGTGACGTCGAGCCCCTCTCGCGCCATGGTCCACAGGGCCTGGGGCGTGTAGGACATGGACCCGTCCGACTCGATGCACACGACGCGCCGTCCCCCCGCCCCCACCGCGGCGCCGACCGCCGCGGGCAGGCCGAAGCCGATGGCGCCCCCAGTGTTCGTCAGCCACTCGTGGGGCGGCGCGTCGACGGTCGCGCCGAGGAGCCCCACCCCCGAGGTGTTGGACTCGTCGACCACGACGCAGCCCTCCGGGAGCAGCGAGCCGACTGCCGCGGCGAGCGAGCGCGTGTCGAGCGGCCCGCTCGGGCGGCCGGGACGGTCGGCCGTCGGTCGCGTCGCTGGCGTCGGTGCGTGGAGGGCGTCGGCGAGGGCCTCGAGCGCCCCGGGGGCGTCCACGACGAGGTCGGCGAGCTGGAGGACCTCGCAGCCGTCGGGGACGAGCCGCGAGGCGATGCTCGGGTACGCAAAGAAGCTCACCGGCTCTGCGGCGCCCGCGAGGACGAGGACTTCGGCCCCGTCCAGCTGGGCGGTGGCGAACTCCGCCAGGTAGTTGAGGCGCTCGGGCGCAAAGACGCCCGCACCGCGGTCGAGGACGGTCGGGAATGTCTCGTGGAGCACGCTGCAGCCCGTCGAGCTCGCGATGCGCCCCGCCGCGGCGAGCCCGCGGGCTCGCAGGGCGGTGCCGCCGAGGAGCAGGACGGCCTTGCGGTCCCGCATCGCCTGGGCGACCTCGTCGACGATGCCGTCGGGCGCCATTGGCACGATGGCGCGCCGTGCGACCGGGGCGCCGGGGTGGGCGACCTCGGACCACGAGACGTCCGCAGGCAGCACGAGCGTCGCGACTTGGCCCGGCGGACCGTAGGACGCGGCGATCGCCGCCGCGGCGTCCGAGCCGACGTCGTCGGGCCTCGCCGAGCTGCGGAACCAGCCGTCGAGCGCCGAGGCGATCGCCTCGATGTCCGAGCTCAGCGGCGCGTCGTACCTCGCGTGGTACGTGGCGTGGTCGCCCACGATGTTGAGGATCGGGACGTGCGCGCGGCGCGCGTTGTGCAGGTTGGCGAACGCGTTGCCGAGGCCCGGGCCGAGGTGCAGCAGCGTGGCCGCGGGACGGCCCGTGACCCTCGCGAAGCCGTCCGCGGCACCTGAGGCCACGCCCTCGAAGAGGCAGAGGATCCCGCGAACCTCGGCGACGTCGTCGAGGGCCGCGACGAAGTGCATCTCGGACGTGCCGGGGTTCATGAAGCACGTCGTCACGTCGTTTCGAGCGAGCGCGCCCAGCAGCGACACCGCACCGTTCATGTCGTCCTCCCGTCGCCGAGCAGCTTGCCCGGGTTGAACCGACCCTCGGGGTCGAAGACCGCCTTGATCCGCCGCTGGAGGGACAGGACGGCGGGGTCGCTGAGCGCGAGGTACGGGCGCAGCTTGTCCATGCCGATGCCGTGCTCGCCGGAGACCTGCCCGCCCGCGGCGACGCCCGCGGCGAACAGCTCGTCGAGGAGCGCCGTGCGCCGCGACTCGTCGGGCAGGTACACCGACAGGTGCACGTTGCCGTCGCCCACGTGCCCGCAGCCCGCCATGAAGGCGCCGTGGGCCTCGGCCAGCACCGCGACCGCGCCCAGGTAGTCCGTGACCGCGGCCCGCGGGACCACGACGTCGACGATCTCGTCGGCGCCGGCNNGGGGAGCACGAAGACCTCCAGGGCACCGAGGTCGTCGAGGATCGACGCCGCCGCCTCGGTGTCCGCCTCGAGCGCCGCGGCGGTGCGTGTCTCGAGGAGCACCACGAGCCACGCCGCGGTCTTGGCCCTCACCTCGTCGGTCACGCCGAACTCGAGTGACGCGGCCCGCGAGATCCCGACCATCGTGACGGCGTCCAGGTACTCGAGGATCGAGGGAGCGAGGCCCGCCGCGAGGAGGCGGGGCACCGCAGCTGTCACCGTGCTCAGGTCCGAGCACGCGACGAGGAGCGTCGAGGCGCACTCGAGGGCGGGCGCGAGCCGCAGCGTCACCTCGGTCACGAGCGCGAGCGTGCCCTCCGAGCCGATCACGAGCTGGGTGAGGTCGTAGCCGGACGAAGACTTCATCACCTTGCCGCCGGTGCGGATCACCGTCGCGTCGGCAAGCACCAGCTCGAGGCCGATGACGTGGTTCCGCGTCACGCCGTGTCGGACCGCGCGCATCCCTCCGGCGTTCGTGTTCACGTTGCCGCCGATCGAGCCCGACAGCTCGCCGGGGTAGACCGGGTAGCGCAGCCCGGTCGCCGCGAGGGCGTCGTCGAGCGCGCGCAGCGTGACGCCCGGCTCCACGACGGCGACCTGGTTGTCGACGTCCACCTCCTTGACGGCCGACATCGCGTCGAAGGCCACGACGACGCCGTCGGCAAGGGGAGTCGCCCCGCCCGAGAGGCCGGTGCCCGACCCGCGCGCGACGATCGGGGTGCCGTGCCGTGCGCAGACCTCGACGACGAAGGCAACCTCGTCGGTGCTCCGGGGGCGAACCACGCACCGGGGTCGCGTGCCCGGCGCGTGCAGCGACTCGTCGTGGCAGTCGTCGTCGCTGATCGCCTCGCCCTCGGTCACCTGTGCTGCGCCCAGTCCGGCGGTCAGCTCGGCGACCACCGCGTTGTCGATGGGGGCCATCGCCGCGAGGCTATCTCTCCTAGTGGCTCAACTTGCCCGTCAAAGCCGGGTTGAACGCTGGTTCCGAACGCCAGTGTCGGACGTTGCCGACGTGAATGGGGGCAACGTCTCGTGGGCCGGCAGGACCAGCGGGCTTCGGCCCGCGAAGGATGAGACCGATCCACTGCACTACCCCTCGTCTCTCGGCGGTAGGGCGGCTCGCAGCTCGGCGATCCGCCGAGACCGCGCGTCGCCCTCGAGCGGCCGACGCTCCGTGGCCATCCTGTCGAGCGCCACCGCGACTGGCGCGAGGAAGCGTGAGCGTGCCTTGGTGCCGCCGTCGGACGACCACGTGCACAGCAGGTTCGACTCGGGCCTCGTCATCGCGACGTACAGGAGCCGGCGCTCCTCGTCGAGCTGGGCGGTCGTCGTGGCGCTCGAGATCGGCAGCGAGCCCTCGGTCAGCCCCGTGACCGCGACGCTGTCCCACTCGAGCCCCTTCGCGCGGTGGATCGTGGACAGCACGACCGCGTCGGGGACGTCGCTCGGGTCCCAGCGCCGCGGCAGGTCCGCCTCGAGGTCCGACGCGGGCGTTTGCTCGGCGCCGAGCCGGATGGTCGGCACGCCCGCTGCGGCGCAGGCCTGGGCAAGGTCGTCGAGCGCGGCGTTGGTCCGCGCGAGCACCGCCGTCTGGTGCCACCACCACGAGGGCCCGTGCATCGCGCGGCACCAGGCCGCGACGCCCGCTGCTTCCGCTGCCGCGTCCTCGAAGGCGAGGATCCGGGGCAGCTCGCCGCCCTCGGTCGCCGCGACGAGGTCGAGCGGGCCCTCGTCGAGCGCGGCGATCGCGGCGCGCACGATGGCCTCGGTCGAGCGGTGGTTCCGCGGGAGCGTGAGCACCCTGGTCGGCGGCCATCGCGTGGCGATCTGGTCCAGGAGGTTCGCGTCCGCGCCGTTCCACCCGTAGATCGACTGGTTGGGGTCCCCGACGCCGAAGAGGTCCGGGTCGTCGCCGGCCATGGCCGCGAGGAAGTCGAACTGCGCGGGGTTCATGTCCTGGAGCTCGTCGACGAAGAACAGCCGAGTGCGCCAGTGGAAGGCGTCGGCGACCTCCTTGTCGTGCTCGAGCAGCCGCGTCGCCTCCTCGAGCAGGCCGTCGAAGTCGAGCACGCCGCGCTTCCGACAGAGCCGGTCGTAGCCCTCGAGCACGCGCTGCATCTGCTCGTTCGAGGTCGGCACGCGACGACGCGCGGCCCGTGCGCCGGCCTCGTAGGTCGTCGCGTCGAGGCGACGCGACTTCGCCCACGACACCTCGGCCTCGAGGCGCGCGATCGCCGGCGCGGGCAGCGTGAGCCCGAGCTCGGTGGCCAGCTCGACGAAGAGGCGGTGGCGGTCCGACGCGATCACCGGCGGCGCCTGCCCGTGCGCCGAGCGCGCGTCGCGCACCAGCTCGAGCGCGGCGCGGTGGAACGTGCCGGCACGCACGCCCTCGACGCCGGCGCGATGTAGGCGGGTGCGCAGGTCCCCGGCCGCCTTTCGGGTGAAGGTCGCGACGAGGACGTGGTGCGGGTCCAGCTGCTCGTCGGTCACCCTGCGCACCACGCGCTGGGTCAGCACGCGGGTCTTGCCCGCACCAGCGCCAGCGCGGACGACAAGGCGACGGTCCGTCGCCTCGATCGCCTCGAGCTGCTCGGGCGTGAAGCCGAGCGCCTCGTCGTCGGCCTCGAGCGCCATGTCGGCAACCTACCGAGGCGTGGTGACCCCCACTCGGCCGTTCGTGGGCTCAAATCTGCAAAATCGCGTTGGTAGCCTTGCGGTGTGCTGCGTGCCTTCCTCGATGGCGCGGTGTTCGGCACCACGAAGGGAGACGGGGCACCGCGCGTGCTGCTCCTCCACGGCTGGCGTCGCACCCATGATGACTTCGACCGCGTGGCCGACGCCCTCGAGTCGCGTGGCGTGAGCTCGTTGTCCCTCGACCTCCCGGGCTTCGGGGCGACGCCCGCCCCCGCTGTCGGCATGGGGGCCAGGGGCTACGCGGCCCAGCTCGCCGGCCTCGTCGAGTCAGTCGCCTCGAGCGGCTCGCCTATGGTCCTCGTCGGCCACTCCTTCGGCGGCCGCGTAGCGATCTGCCTGGCGGCGTCGGCGCCGGACTGCGTCGCCGGGATCGTGCTGAGCAGCGTCCCCCTGGTGCGCGCCGCGTTGCCCCATGCGACGATGTCTCGTCGCTACCGGGCGGTCAGGTCCGCAGCGAGGCTCGGCCTGGTGTCTGCGGCTCGCCTGGAAGCAGCCCGTCGCCGCCACGGCTCGGCGGACTACCGCGCCGCGACCGGGGTCGTCCGCGACGTGCTCGTCGCGACGGTCTCGGAGTCCTACGAGCCCGAGCTTGCGGCCCTGGGATGCCCCATGGCGCTCATCTGGGGCGCGAGCGACACGACGGTGCCACTCGACGTCGCCCGGGCGGCACTTGACATGGTGCCCGGCGCCACGCTCGACGTGGTGGACGGCGTCGGTCACCTGGTACCGACCGAGGCGCCCGATCGCCTCGCGGCCGCAGTGCTCACGATGCTGCGGGGCACGAGCTGAGCCCGCTCGCCTCGGCCGGCGTCGCCCTGGTGCTCGCGGCCGGCGCCCTCTGCAGCTGGCTGCGGTGGCTGCGGGTCGCCCAACGCGAGCACTACCTCGGCGGCTCGGTCAGCCGCTTCGCGGTGCGGTGGTGGACGTCCTCGCGGGGATCGATCGCCCTCGGCGTCCTCGCGGTCGCGGCCGTCGCCGGCGCGCTGGCGGTGTCCGCCGTCGCGGTCGTGACCGGCGTGGCCCTCGTGGTCGGCCCTCTCGGGCTCGGCGTGCGCGGGCGCACGAGCCCGCTCGCCTGGACGAGGCGCCTCACGACGCTCGCGGCGCTCTCGGCCGCGATGCTGGCGGGCCTCGGGGTGGGGGCTGCCTTCACGCCCTGGCCGTTCGCCGCGGGAGCCGCGGTCGTCCTGCTGTGCGACGTCGTGGTCGACGCCGCGTCGATCATCCTCGTCCCGATCGAGGACCGCCTGGCCATGCCCTATGTCGAGCGGGCCAGGCGCCGGCTCGTCGCGGTGGGACCCGCGGTCGTCGCGATCACCGGCAGCTACGGCAAGACCTCGACCAAGCACCACCTCGCCGAGCTGCTCGCGGGGACGACCTCGGTGGTCCCGACGCCGCGCAGCTTCAACAACCGGGCCGGCCTCGCGATCGCGGTCAACGACTACCTCGTCGAGGGGACCAAGGTCTTCATCGCCGAGATGGGCACCTACGGCACGGGGGAGATCCGAGCCATGTGCGACTGGTGCCGGCCCGACGTCTCGGTGCTCACCGCCATCGGTCCCGTGCACCTCGAGCGGTTCGGCTCGCTCGAGCGCATCGTGGCGGCGAAGGCCGAGATCGCCGAGCAGGCGCGCGTCGTCGTGTGCAACGTCGACGACGAGCGGCTGCGCGAGCTCGCGGGTTCGCTCGCGGGCGGCACGCGCGAGGTGCTCACCGCGGGGTCGGTGAGCGAAGACGCCGCCGTGCGAGTCGAGGTGGTCGGGGAGCGCTGGCGCGTCGTGGTCCGCGGCGAGACGATCCTCGTCACGATGCCCATCCCGGGCGTGCAGCCGACCAACCTCGCCTGCGCGGTCGCCGCGGCCGTCGCCCTCGACGTCGGCGTCGACGCGATCGCGACGAGGATCCCGCACATCGCGCCGGTCGCGCACCGGCTCACGGTCGCGAACGCGCCCTCGGGGGTGCTCGTGGTCGACGACACCTACAACGCGAACCCCGCCGGCGCGGGCGCGGCGCTCGAGCTCCTTCGCAGCCTGCCCGTCGAGGGCCGCCGCGTGGTCGTCACGCCGGGGATGATCGAGCTCGGCACGCGCCAGCGCACGGAGAACGAGGCGTTCGCGGGCGCGGCGGCCCAGGTGGCAGCAGCGGTCGTCGTCATCGGCCGCACCAACGCCTCGTCACTGCGTCGAGGCGCGGTCGACGGCGGCGCGGACGTGGTGCGCGTGCCGACGCGAGAGCGCGCCGTCGAGTGGGTGCGCGGCTCGCTCGGCCACGGCGACGCCGTCCTCTACGAGAACGACCTGCCCGACCACTACCCTTGACCGACCGCGCCTTCGCGGTCCAAGGAGGCGACGTGGGCCAGGTGGCCGTGCTGTTCGGCGGGCCCGCTCCCGAGCACGACGTCAGCATCCTCACCGGCCTCCAGGCCACGCGCGAGCTCGCTGCAGCCGGCCGCTCGGTCGTCGCGATCTACTGGTCCAAGGCGGGGTCGTTCCACTCGGTCGAGCCCGCCGCAGAGGCAGCCGCGTTCGTGGAGGGCGTGCCCAAGGGCGCCGAGCCGCTCGTGCTCCAGGCCGGCAAGGAGGGCGGGTTCTCGGGGGTGGCGCGCCTCGGGCGGGGCCGCGGCCTCGCGCTCGACGCGGTCATCCTCTGCACGCACGGCGGCCCGGGCGAGGACGGCTCGCTGCAGGGCGCCCTCGACCTCGCCGGGGTCGCCTACACAGGCCCGAGCGTCGCGGGCGCCGCGCTCGGGATGGACAAGCTCGCCTTCACNNACCGCCGCGGTGCCGTTCGACGCGCCCTACATCGTCAAGCCCCGGTTCGGAGGGTCCTCGATCGGGATCGACGTCGTGGGCGACCTCGCGACCGCGCGCGCGAGGCTGCGCGCGAACCTGCACCTCGCAGGCGGCGCGGTGATCGAGCCCTACCGCGCGGACCTCGGTGACCTGCAGCTCGCCGTGCGCCGGCACCCGGCCCTCGAGCTCTCCGCGATCGAGCGCCCGATCCGCCGCGAGGGCGGGCCCGAGATCCTCGACTACGCCGACAAGTACGTCCCAGGCGAGGGGATGGCCGCCGCACCCCGCGAGCTGCCCGCCGCGCTCGATGACGATCGGGCCGCCCAGGTGCGGGCCGCCGCCGCCACGATCGCGGTTGCCTGCCAGGTCCGCGGCATCACGCGCATCGACTTCCTCGATGGCATCGAGGGCCTGTACGCGAACGAGATCAACACGATCCCCGGCTCGCTGTCGCGCTACCTGTTCGTCGACCCGAAGCGCAGCTTCCTCGAGCTGCTCGACGACCTGGTCGCCGAGGCCAAGGCGGTGCCGACGCGGCGCTACGAGACGACCGGGGCCGACGGGGCCGTGCTGCGCACGGCGGGGTCGATCGCAGCGAAGCTCGCCTGACGGGCGGCCGCGACGCGTGCCGCTGCCGCCGCGAGGCGCTCGGCGTAGGGGTCGACGAGCAGGGCGCGCTCGACCGCGAGCCGCGCGAGGGCGACGAGGCCCTGGTCGAGCGCGAGGTCCACGAGCTCGCAGGCGGCGTCCTCGCAGACCGTCTGGAGCCGCGTGAGGTGCCCCTCGGTGAGGAACCAGTCGTAGCCCTCGAGCACCGTCGCGAAGGGCTCGCTCTCGATCAGCTCGAGCGCCGCTCGCAGCCACGCCATCTGCTCGTCGGGCTCGTCGCACGCACGGGCGCGATCGACCCACGCCTCGAGCACCGCCACGTCGCAGACGACGTCCGGGGCGACGGCGTAGTGGCCGAGCTTTCCCGCCGGCGGCAGTCGCGGGCCGAACGGGCCGTCGCCGAGCGCGCGGCGCAGCGACGACGCGACGTTGAAGAGCGTCTTCGCCGCCGCGTCGCTCGCCGTCGTGCCGAGGACCCGGACGCGGAGCCGCTCACCGGTCACGGGCTCACCGGTGCGCAGGGCGAGGTAGGCGACGAGCTCGGTCGCGCGTCGCTCGCGGCTCGCGACCAGCGGCTCGACCAGTCCGTCGACCCGCGGCACGGCCGTCAGGAGGCGGACGACCGCACCATGGTCCTCGAGCGGCCCGAGGAGGTGGGCGCGCTCGCCGACGGCGGTGGCGGACGGCACGTAGCGGCGATCGTGGACACCGTCCAGCAGCTCGCGCACGATCGTGGCGAGTGAGGAGCGAACGAGCGTCCGCCCGTCGGCGAGCGTCGCCGTGCTCGCCGTGATGGTCGCGTCCGGCGCCGGCGACGGCAGCTCGATCCGAACGCAGTACTCGAGGAGATCGGTGGGGACGCTCTCGTCGTCGCCCAGGACGACCACGAGATCGTCGTCGTGACGCGTCGCGAGCGCGAGGAGGAGCCCGGCTGGCTCGACGGGCACGGGACGGCCGAGCCCGATCGCGGGCGCCACCCGCAGCGCGTCGGCCACGAGCGTGCGGGCGTCGTCGCCGTCGAGCCGCAGCGACGCGCCCCGAGGGACGAGCGCCACGTGCGTCTCGCCCTGGTCCTCGCCCAATACGGCCACGAGGCAGCGAACCTCGACCGCCGCGTCGTCGGGGTTGAACCGCCAGCTCCCGTCGTCGAGCCATGCGTCACCGTCCGACACGACGACGTGCGCGAGGTCCACGAGCCGACCCGCCGCGGCGAGGCACTCCGCGACGGCGATCAGGAGCGAGGCGGGGCCTGCGGGCGCGCCGAGCAGCGCGGTCTCGACGTCGACGGCGGTCTCGTCGTCCACGATGACCCGCCGCCAGGTGCGCGAGCGTCGTCGCAGCTGCGCGGCGAGGGAGACGAGGATCGAGCCTGTCCCGATGCTCGCTTGCGCGACGCCGGGATGCTGGCCCCGGTGGCCGCCGCGCGCCCGCCGCGGCGCGTGCGCCGAGCGAGCGGCTGCGGCGATCGCGGGCGCGACCCGTGACGTCGCCGACTCGACCCGTGCCACGTCGGAGCGCACCAGCGGCGTCGACGCAGCGGGGCGTGCGACGAGCCCCGAGGGCCTCGACCTCGGCTGTCCGATGGAGGGCCGGTGCTGGCTGGCGTGCTGCCCGCTCGCCTCGAGGAACGGGGCGACCACGAGGACGAGCGCGGCGACGCGGACCGCGGCCCAGGCGATCGGGCCGGAGTCGAGGGGGGCGGCACCGTGGCGCACCTGTGCGAACACCAGGCGTGCGAGTCCGACGACCACGACGACCCACGCGCACGCCGCAGCGAGGACCAGCGCGCGCACCGCGGGTCCGACTCCGGCGTCGATCGGGGCGCGCAGGGCGGCGAGCAGCGCGATGGGGACGAGCAGGAGCGCTCCGAGGACGAACGCCCCCTCCAGGAGACCGCCGCGAGCGCGGCCGGTCATCGTATGACCAGGTGCCAGGTCGCCGGCTCGGGGGAAGACGGCGGCACGTGAATCGTGGCGACGCAGGTCGACGCGGGGTCGACGATGTGGACCGTCGCGGTCGTCGTGTGGGTCGCCCTGGCCTGCGAGATGCCGCAGCTGACCGAGAGCGTGACGCGCATCCCCACGGGTACCGACACCGTCACCGTGCGGACCGTTCCGAGCCGCGCGACCATCGTCGTCTCGCCGCCCTCGAAGGTGCCGCTCAACGACGAGGGGCCGGTGTGGCGCGCCGGCGGCTGCGTGGTCGTGGTCGTGCTCGTCGTGGTGGTTGGCGTGCTTGGCGGCGTCGTCGTCGGGCTCGCGGGCCGTGTGGGTGTCGACACGTGCTGGGGCACGCCCGGCGTCGCCGGCTCGCCGTCGACGGCGATGCCGGACCCTGCGTGCGGTGTCCCGCGCGACACCGTGGTGGTGGTCGGGGCCATCGTCGTGCTCGTCGTGGGGTCGGGCGGGCTCGTGATCACGATCGTCTCGAGCTGCGTGCGAGCACCGGCGACCACGACGACGGCGAGCGCCGCGAGCAGCACCGCGAGGGCCGCCAGTCCCCCCGAGGGGATTCGCCGAGTCCGCATCGCGCCGAGGCTACGACGACACCGCGACGAACGGCTGGGCCGCGGCCACGAGCCGTCGGTGCAGCGTCCCGTTCGACACGCCGATCGCCGCGGCGAGCTCGGTCGAGGTGTGACCGAGGACGCACCTCGCGTAGACGAGGTCAACATCGGTTACACCCGCGGCCGCCGCGACGGCGAGTCGCCGCGCGAGGTCATCGCCGTCGACGTCACCGCTGACGGACTGCTCGCGCGCCGCGCGCAGCTGGGCTCGGCGAGCCTTGTCCGAGAGCATCTTGCGACGCAGGCGGCAGCGCAGCGCCCCGAGCAGGTCGGGCCCGGCGTAGGGACGGGCCTGGCCCGCCCAGTCCTCCAGGAGCTCGATCGACTCGACGATGGCGTCGGCGAGGAACGTCCGCGGACTGTC
>PLCI01000056.1 GCA_003135595.1 Acidimicrobiaceae bacterium
CGCGATCGGCACGGCCGGCCCCAGCAGGCGTGCTGGCCAGCGGCGTCCGGAAAGTCCGATGAGCGGCGCGTGCACACGGTGATGCTATGCGGCGACCCGCCGCACCACGGGCCAAGATCGATCCCGACGGTAGGCTCCCGGCGACCAGGAGGTGCGGTGACGGCCGTTATCGAACTTGATCTCGGCGACAGCCATGCCGACATCACCGACCACGACGTCTACACCCAGGGCGTGCCGCACGCGACGTTCCTGCGGCTGCGCACCGAGTCGCCCGTCAGCTTCACCGAGGAACAGGACGGCCGCGGATTCTGGTCGATCACGCGCTACGACGACGTCCTCTACGTGAGCCGCAGCACGAACCTGTTCAGCTCGGCCAAGGGCATCCGGCTCGAGGACATGGACGACGAGGAGACCGAGGCTCGGCGCACGATCATGGAGCTGGACCCTCCCGCGCACTCGCGCTATCGCAGGCTCGTCTCTCGACCCTTCTCGCCCCGTGCGGTGGCCGACTACGAGTCGTCGGTTCGCGAGCTCGCGCGCGAGGTCCTCGAGGACGTCCGCGGCGAGACAAGCTTCGACTTCGTCTCACGGGTCGCCCGCCAGCTGCCCATGCGGATGCTCGGCACGCTGCTCGGGCTCCCCGAGCAGGACCTCGACTGGCTCGTGGACCGCGGCGACGCGCTGATCGGCAACACCGACGCGGACTTCACCGACTACGTCGTGGACCAGGTGGACACGTCGGACTACCGCCTGCTCCCCTTCCGCAGCCCCGTCGCCCTCGAGCTGTTCGAGTACGCCGAGGGCGCGATGGCCGCGCGCCGCACTCATCCCACTGACGACGTGCTGACGTCACTCCTCCAGCCCACCGTCGACGGCGACCTGCTCGGCGACGAGCAGCTGAAGAACTTCTTCACGCTCATGGTCGCCGCGGGCAACGACACGACGCGCTACTCGATGGCCGCGGGGATGAAGACGCTGGCCGATCGACCGACGCTCCTCGACTCGCTTCGAGCCGACCCCGCCGCGATCAGGGTCGCAATCGACGAGATGCTGCGGTGGTCGAGCACGACGATGCACTTCCGTCGCACCGCGACCCAAGACGTCGAGCTGCGCGATCAGACGATCCGCGCGGGCGACAAGGTCGTCGTGTGGTACGTGTCCGCCAACTTCGACGCCGAGCAGTTCGACGAGCCGTTCGGCTTCGACGCCACGCGCACGCCAAACGATCACGTCGCCTTCGGCCTGCACAGCCCCCACCTGTGCCTCGGCGCGCACCTCGCGCGTCTCGAGATGCGCGTGCTGTTCGAGGAGCTGTTGCCCCTGCTCGACTCGGTGCGCGTCACGCGCTCTGAGCGACTCCGCTCCAACTTCATCTCGGGCTTCAAGCGCCTCGAGGTCGAGGCCACCTGGCGCTGACACGCGACGAGCGGGGCCCCAGACCGCCGTCGGCTGCGCCTCTCGAGGCGCTTGCAGCTCGCACGAGGTCCTGGAAGCGCGCGACGCCGCCCTCATGGCGCTCGCTGAGCACGCCGTGGCCGTAGACGCCTGCATTGAGGTTGCGCTGCACGGCCTCGCAGATCGCGGCGTCCTCATCCAAGAGGAGCTTGGACAGGCGCGACACGTCCTCGTCGAGCGTGCCGTCGCGAGAGAAGTACTGGTAGGCAACGCGCGTGCGGTCGGGGCCGAGCGGCAGGAACTGCTCGAGGTTCATCGCGTCGTCGTAGACGTTGAGCGCAAGGTTGGGCCAGCGCCACAGCCACCGCCCGTCGAGCACGGTCCCGTCCTTCGGTGGCGCCCGGTGCAGGACCCAGTTCTCGTGGACCTCGACCTCATAGCGCGCGACGTCGATCGAGCGTGCGAGCTCTCGGTGCACGAGGGGGATGTGGTAGCCCTCGAGGTAGTTCTCCGCGTAGGTCTTCCAGTTGCACTCGAGGTCATGCGACCAGGTGCCGGCGGGCACGAATCCCTCGAGGTCGAAGCCACCGACCTCGTCGGCGAAGGTGCCGAGGGACTCGAGGAGCGGCGGCGCCGACCCGTCGAGGTTCACAAAGACCAGTCCCCTCCAGGCAGCCGCCTGAACGTCCCACAGCCGACACCCCTCGGCTGGTCCCGGCTCGCCGAAGTCGCGGGCGCCCCGCAGCGCGCCGTCGGGCTCGAAGACCCACCCGTGGTAGCGGCAGACGAACGAGGACGCCGTTCCCGCGCCGTCGTGCACGAGCGGACCGGCCCGGTGCGGACAGACGTTGTGGAAGCCCCGGAGCGTCCCGTCCGCGCCGCGAGACACGAGGACGGGGAAGCCGGCGCGCACCGTGGCGACGTAGGAGCCGGCTGCCGAGAGCTCGGACTCGTGGGCGACGTACAGCCACGAGGGCGAAAAGACGCTGGCCCGCTCGCGCTCGTACTGCTCGTCGCCCCGATACAGCGACGCGGGGAGCGTCGTGGCCACGGCCCAATGCTAGACACCACTGCCACGTGCCACCGTCGGCATCACATGACGCCGGATCAGTCTCGAGTTCGCGTCCACTCGGATCGGTGTACGGTCCGTGCG
>PLCI01000104.1 GCA_003135595.1 Acidimicrobiaceae bacterium
GACCGGCGCAGGTACCAGTTGGAGACGTCGTCGATCAGCGACGCGATGGCGACCGCCGCGGCGAGGGGCTCGTAGCCGTCGAGCGACGCGCTCGCCGCCTCGGTCGCGTGCTCGAGGCGTGAGAGCACCCACCGGTCGAGCTCTGGCCGCTCGGCACGCACCGGGATCTCGCCGCCCGCGGGGTCGAAGCCGTTGATCGAGGCGAACGTCATGAAGAAGCTGTAGGTGTTCCACAGCTTGACGAGGGAGTCACGCGTCGTCGCGTCGATCGCCTGGAGCGAGGTCCTCGTCGGCGTCCATGGAGAGCCCTGCACGAACATCCACCATCGAAGGGCGTCCGCGCCCCGTGTGTCGAGGATCTGCCAGGGGTCGATGACGTTGCCGAGCGACTTGGACATCTTGCGGCCGTCCTCGTCGACGATGTGCCCGAGGCACAGCACGTGGCGGTACGGCACCTCGTCGAACACCAGGGTGTTGACCGCGAGCAGCGAGTAGAACCATCCGCGCGTCTGGTCGATGGCCTCGGCGATGAAGTCGGCCGGGAACTCGAAGGCGTCCTTCGACCCCTCGATGTGCGGGTACCCCCACTGCGCAGCGGGCATCGCGCCGGAGTCGAACCATGCGTCGATGACGGGCAGCACCCTCGTCGCGGTCTCGCCACAGGTCGGGCACGCGAAGGTGACCTCGTCGATGACGGGGCGGTGCGGGTCAATGCCCGACACGTCCGTGCCGGTGAGCTCGGAGAGCTCCGCGCGCGAACCCACGCAGGTCACGTGGCCGGACGTGCACCGCCACACAGGCAGCGGTGTCCCCCAGTAGCGATCCCGCGACAGCGCCCAGTCGACGTTGTTCTCGAGCCACTCGCCGAACCGACCGTCGCGGATGTGCTCGGGATGCCAGTCGATGCCCGCGTTCTCACCGAGCAGGTCGTCACGCCGCTGGGTCGTCGCCACGTACCAGCTGGGCTTGCCCCAATACAGCAGCACGGTGTTGCAGCGCCAGCAGTGCGGCACGGAGTGGTCGTACCACTCGGCGCGCTCGAGCAAGCCACGCCGGTCGAGCTCGGCCACGATCCGCTCGTTGGCGTCGCGGACGCCCTGGCCCGCCAGCCACGCGACCGACGTCGTGAACCGCCCGTCCTGGCCGACGGGGTTGAGCGTCGCGAGCCCGAACTCCTTGCCAACCTGACGGTCGACCTCGCCGAATGCCGGCGACAGGTGGACGAGCCCCGTCCCTTCGTCGACGGTCACGTAGTCGGCCGGGACCACGACTCCCGCGTCGCCATTCTCGATAGGCAGGTCGCTGAAGGGCCGCTGGTAGCGCAGGCCGACGAGGGCGGTGCCGGGAACGGTGCCGACCACGACGGCTCCGTCGCCGAAGACGGACTCGACGAGGTCAGCCGCGACGACGGTGCCGTCGACGACGGCGTAGGTCAAGGAAGGATTGATCGCCACGCCCACGTTGCTGAGCAGCGTCCACGGCGTGGTCGTCCAGACGAGCAGCGACGTCGCGCCCGTGGGCGGCGACACCGCGGACTCCTCGATGGCGAGCCGGACGTAGGCGGCGAGGTCTGCCTCCTCGGTGTAGACGTCGGGCTGGCCGAGCTCGTGGCTCGACAGCGGTGTCTCGCAGCGAGGGCAGTAGGGCAGCACCTTGAGGTCCTCGTAGAGAAGCCCCGCGTCGAAGATCGTCTTCAGGTGCCACCACACCGAGTCGACGTACTCGGGCGCGTAGGTCCGATAGGCGGCATCGAAGTCGACCCAGTAGCCGATCCGCCTCGTCAGCTTCTCGAAGTCCTCCACGTAGACCTCGACGGACTCGCGACACAGCTCGACGAACCGCGCGACACCCACCTCTTCTTCGATCGCGCGCTTGCCCGAGATCGCGAGGCGCCGCTCGACCTCGACCTCGACGGGCAGCCCATGGGTGTCCCAGCCCGCCCTTCGCTCGACGAAGCGGCCGCGCATCGTCTGATACCGACAGAAAAGGTCCTTGTAGACGCGGGCCCACACGTGGTGCAGCCCCGGGCTTCCGTTGGCGGTCGGCGGGCCCTCGTAGAAGACCCATCGCGGCGCGTCGGCGCGCTGCTCCACGGAGCGCTCGAAGATCCGATGGGCAGCCCAGCGCTCGAGCACGTCGGTTTCCACCGACACGAAGTCGGGGTTCTGGCTCACGGGGCGGAACACGGGCTCTCCTGGTCGGTTGGGTCGCAGAAGCCTACTGACCGTCCCGTGCGAGTCTCATGAAACACCCCGTCGTACGATTCGCTCGTGCCCGACGGCGACCTCGTCATCTCCCCAGAGGCGTTCGACTCGCCGGGCGTCCAGAGCATCGTGCTCGCTGCCCTCGACGAGTTCGACCACCTCTACGGCGCAGGGAACCGGGGCGCGCACGATCTCGGGGCGCACGACTTCGACCCGCCGCGCGGCGTGTACCTCGTCGCGCGTGCCAGCGACCACCTCGCCGGCGGCGTCGGCATCCGGCCCATCGTCGACCCCGAGCTACACGTCGGGGAGGTCAAGCGCCTCTGGGTCAGGCCTGACCTGCGGCGCTCGGGCGTCGCCAGGCGCCTGATGGAGGCGGCCCTCGCAGAGGCCGTCACCCGCGGGTACCTCGAGCTCTACTTGGAGACCGGTCCGCGACAGCCCGCGGCACGCCAGCTCTACGAGCATCTCGGCTGGGAGCGCGTGGACGCGTTCCCCGAGGGCGCCCACGTCCACGACACCGGGTTCCGATTCCACCTCGCGCTGGCGAGGTAGCGCGGCTACGAGCCGTCCCAGCGATCGAGCTCGGCGCGGAACGGGTCGAGCCCCATCGGCCCGAGTCCGAGCGCGTGTGCGTGGAAGCGCTTCAGGTCGAAGCGGTCACCGAGCCTTGCGCGAGCGTCCGACCGCGAGGCGAGCCACACGCGCTCGCCGACCTTGTAGGAGATCGCCTGTCCGGGCATGCTGAGGTAGCGATCCACCTCCGAGGCCGCCGTCTCGGGGTCGGTGATCGCCCGCTCCTCGAGCAGCGCCACCGCCATCTGCGGCGTCCAGGGCTTCGACGAGCAGTCCCCCAGCTCGCCCAGCTCGCCGAGGTCGCTCGGCGCGGGGAACCCCAGGTGCAGCCCAAGGTCCACGACGATCCTCGCGGCCCGCAGCGACTGGCCCTCGAGGTAGCCGAGCTCGTCGGCGGGGTCCGCGAAGCCACCGAGCTCTTCCATGAGCCGCTCGGCGTACAGCGCCCAACCCTCGCCGTGGCCGCTGATCCATGCCTCGAGGCGCTGGAAGCGGGTCAGGCGGTCAGCAAGGAGCAGCGCGCCGGCGCCCTCCAGGTGGTGGCCCGGCACCCCCTCGTGGTACCAGGTCGACGCGATGCGCCACCACGGGAACCGTGTCCGGCCGAGCGTCGGGTACCACGTGGTGCCCGGTCGCGACAGGTCCTCGCTCGGGGTGATGTAGTACGGCGCGGCCGCAGAGCCTTCCGGAGCGAGCCGCGCGTCGCAGCGCCGGATCCGCGGATCGATGTCGAAGTGAACGCCGTCGAGCGACTCGATCGTCGCGGCGGTGAAAGCCTCGAGTCGCTCGATGAGCGCGTCGGTGCCCATGACCGCGCCGTCGTCCTTGGCATCGAGCGCGTCGGCGACGTCGGCGAGCCGCGTGGCCCCAGGGAGGAGCTCGCCCGCGAGCTCCCACATCCGCTCGTTGATCCGCTGGAGGTCCTGCCATCCCCACGCGTAGACCTCATCGACGTCGAGGTCCGCGCCAGTGAAGTACCTCGCCCACCGCACGTAGCGGGCCGAGCCGCATGCCTCGACCTCGGTCGCCTTCGGCGCGAGGTCGCCCTTGAGGTACTCGCCGAACTCGCCGCACGCGGCGTCGGCGTCCTTGGCCGCCGCGCGCAGCGCGTCGGGGTCGTCGGACCGCGTCGCGAGGGGCTCGGCGAAGCGCTCGTAGGCGCCTGTCGCGTACAGCCGGGCCTGCTCGGCGATGCCGAGGAGGTGGCGTCGCGGGGGCAGCTCGCCCTTCGCTGCGATCGACTCGAGCCCGTCGCGCCACGTCGACAGGGCGTGGCGGATGGCTGCGAGCCGCGCGCGGATGTTGCCCAGGTCCTCTTTGGTCTCGGCCGACATGAGCTCGAAGACCTGCCGGATCTCGGACATCGGGGAGTTGATCACGCCGATGGTCCGGGCGAGCTCGCCGGAGCCCTCGAGCTCGCCGCGGGTTGCCAGGCGCTCGGCGATCACTGACATCGCGATGCGATCCACGTCGTCGATGGGCGCGATGGCCCGCAGTGCCCCGAGGGACGAGCGCGAGAACTCAGCGTCGCGTGCCCAGCGCTCCTCGGAGAACTCCGGCAGGCGATCGTCGTAGCCCTTGATGCCGAAGTACGTCGCGATCACCGGGTCGAGCGCGGCGTGCTGCTCGACCAGCCGGTCAGCGAACTCGAAGAGCGGTGATCGCGCGGCGTCCAGTGCCATCGGTCCTCCTGAGGTCGCGAACGACGCTACCAATGGCGGTTGAGTCGCACCTCTCCGCTGCCGCCCCCGACCGCGGTCGACCCGAACTCGGCGGCGAGCCACGCCGCGTCGAGATCGGCGAGCGTGTCGAGCACCAGCGTGGCGCCTGCAAAGGCGGCTTGCCCGCGCTCGTCAGCAGTGGGCACCGCGACAATGCCCATGCCGGCATCGGACGCGGCCAGGACGCCCGCCGCCGAATCCTCGAACACGAGGCACGAAGCGGGCACGACCCCGAGCAAGGTGGCCGTCGTAAGGAACACCCCCGGATGGGGCTTGCCGTACGGCTCGTCCTCGGCGGAGTGGATGACCTCGAACTCGCCGTTGAGCCCGAAGTGGCGCAACGTCCTGTCGATGAGGCGTCGCGGCGTGGAGCTCGCGAGGGCGACGGGGCCGAGCGAGGCGCACAGGGAGAGCGCCCGTGTGGCGCCGGGGAGGAGCCGACCTCGCTCTTCCACGAGCTCGCCGACGCGGTCGAGCACCGAGTCGACCACGTCGTCGATACTCGGTCCGACCCACGGCGCGAGGCCGTGGTAGTGGCTCACGACCTCTCGAACGAACATCCCCTTCGTCGTGCGGGTCGCGTCGGCGTCGATCGGCGCGCCCAGGGGCACGAGGATCTCGAGCTCGGCGGCGTGCCAGAGGATCTCGGAGTCAACCAGCAGCCCGTCCATGTCGAAGATGGACGCGGCGTAGGACACGTCAGGCAGGCAGCACCCGTTCGATCGCCGCAGTCAGCGCGGGGTCCTCGGGCGTCACGATCGGGCTGAACCGCTGGACGATCTTGCCGTCAGGTCCGACCAGGAACTTCTCGAAGTTCCACCGGATGTCGCCCGCGTGGCCCTCGCCATCGGCGACCTCCTCGAGCTCGGCGTAGATCGGGTGGCGGTTCTCGCCGTTCACCTCGATCTTCTCGAACAGGGGGAACGTGACGCCATAGTTCGTGGAGCAAAACGTCGCGATCTCATCGGCGGTGCCCGGCTCCTGCTCGCCGAACTGGTTGCAAGGGAAGCCGAGCACGCTGAAGCCACGGGACGCATACTTCTCCTGGAGCGCCTCGAGCCCGGTGTACTGCGGCGTGAGACCGCACTGGGAGGCGACGTTGACCAGCAGGAGAGCCTTGCCCTCGAACTCCTTGAGTGACGTCGTGTCGCCGCTGAGCGTATTGATCGGATAGTCGTAGAGAGCCATGGCCGGACGATAGTGGGAGGCACGGCGTCCGGCGTCGCCCGGCACTCGGCGCTCCTGACCATCGAACGTTATGGTCGGGCGAGTGCAGGCACTGGACCGCACCTCCGAGAGGAATGTCGGATGACCACTGACCCCGGCCGGCGCTACGAACAGCTCAGCTCGAAGGCCTACGAGCACCCCGCGGACCGGGCCGCGACATCCGCGCTGCGCTCGATCCCCCTGATGGACAAGGCAATCAAGCGGCTGACCCACCTTGCCATGGAGCGCCAGCTGCATCAGATGCTCGTCGGCAACGCCGTGCGAATCGGCGAGCACCAGGTCCCCGCGCTCCACGCGTCCTACCAGCGCGCGGCACTGGTGCTCGACATCGACCCCGTGCCCACCCTCTACATCACCCAGACCCCACTCGCGAACGCCACGACCATCGGCGCGCATCGCCCCGTGGTGCTCGTCTACTCAGGACTCGTGTCGTCCTACGACGCCGACGAGATCGAGGCGATCTTGGCGCACGAGCTCGGTCACGTGCTGTCCGAGCACTACTACTACACGACCGCGTTCGTGCTGGTCGCCCAGTTGCTCACGTCGTCGCTCTCTGGGGGGCTGCCCGGCCTGCCCGTGATGGCGCTCTATATGGCCCTGCTCGAGTGGTCACGGGCCGCCGAGCTGTCGTCTGATCGAGCGAGCGCGCTCGTGATGGACGACCCGCTCATCACGTGCAGAATGCTGATGCGCATGGCGGGCGGTGCCGTCGAGGGCATGAACCTCGACGCGTTCATCGCCCAGGCGACCGAGTACGAGGAGGAGGACGACCTCTTCGCTCGGTGGAGCAGGGCGATGGTGGAGCTCACCCGCACGCACCCGTTCGCGGTTCGGCGAGTTCGCGAGCTCGTCGGGTGGGTCGGCGCGGGCGACTTCGACCGGATACGGTCCGGCAGCTACGTGCGTCGCGGGAGCGAGCCGGCGCCGTCAGCCGAGTTCGAGGCAGCCGTCACGCACTACCGCGAGCGCTTCTCGAGCATGCTCGAGCGCACGACCGGCGGCGTGCAGCGAATGATCAACCAGCTCGAGGACTTCCTGCGACGCACCGCCCCGGGATCGGGCGACGAGGACGACGCCTCGATCTGAGGTGCGCGACCCGGGCCGTGTGTCCGGTTCGCTAGTTCTTCTTCGACTCGTCGATGCCGAACAGCCCGACCAGCTTGCCGAGGTCCTCGGGTACGTGCGTCGGCGTGTCTCGGTTGAGCACCTCGCCCCGGAAGTACGCAGGCCGGATACCCCTGTAGACGAACATCAGGATGACACCGACGGCGAGGAAGATGAAGTCGATGACGAACGTGCCGCCGACGTACCAGTGCGGAGGGAACCACAGTGTGAAGTGCGAGTAGCTGTTGACTGGTCGCCAGTAGTACCAAAGGTTGTAGCCGAGCGCGAACCACAGGATCAGTCCGCCCAACAGCGGGAGGATCCCCCGGATCCACAGGTTCCTCGCGCTCTCCCTGAGCGAGGCGCGCCAGTACCACGCGCACTCGAAGCCGGTGAGTCCGTAGTAGAACGCGATCATCACCCCGAGCGCGGAGATCGAGTCCTTGATCACCGAGTTCGGGTTGATGTAGTTGAGGACGACGTACACCACAATCGAGACAAGGCCCATGAGCACCGTCGCGAACGTCGGCGTGAGGAATCGCCTGTGGATCTTCGCGAATCGCTGTGGCACCGCCTTGTAGACGCCCATCGCGAGCACGGTCCTCGCCGTGGGGAGGATCGTCGTCTGCGTGCTGGCGGCGGCTGAGCTGAGCACCATCAGCAACAGCAGGTGCGAGAGCACGCTGCCGAAGCCGCTGCTGCCGAAGATCGAGCTGCCCAAGACCGAGAGCACGTCGTTC
>PLCI01000091.1:0-2943 GCA_003135595.1 Acidimicrobiaceae bacterium
GAGATCACGCCCTACGACATGACCCGCGGACGCATCACCTACCGCTACAAGTAGCCCGGGCAGCAACCACCATGAAGGTACGACCCAGCGTGAAGCCGATGTGCGACAAGTGCAAGGTCATCCGTCGACACGGCACCGTCCAAGTGATCTGCGAGAACCCTCGCCATAAGCAGCGCCAGGGCTAAGGAGACGCGATGGCCCGAATCTCAGGAGTCGACATCCCCCGCGAGAAGCGGGTGGTCGTCGCGCTCACCTACATCTTCGGCATCGGACCGACGAAGGCTGCGGAGATCTGCGCGGCCGCCGAGGTCGACCAGTCGACCCGCGTGCGCGATCTGACCGACACCGAGGTCAACCACCTTCGCGGCTACATCGACCAGAACCTCGAGGTCGAAGGTGACCTGCGACGAGAGACCGCCCAGGACATCAAGCGGAAGATGGAGATCAACTGCTACGCGGGCATCCGGCACCGCCGCGGGCTCCCGGTCCACGGGCAGCGCACCCGCACCAACGCGCGCACGCGAAAGGGCCCGAAGCGCACCGTGGCGGGCAAGAAGAAGGTGAAGAAGTAGTGGCGAAGCCAGTCGGATCGCGGCGCCCGCGCCGCAAGGAGCGCAAGAACATCGCCTTCGGAGTCGCGCACATCAAGAGCTCGTTCAACAACACGATCGTGTCCATCTGCGACCCCGAGGGCAACGTCCTGTCCTGGGCGTCGTCGGGCAACGTGGGCTTCAAGGGGTCGCGCAAGTCGACGCCGTTCGCGGCCCAGCTCGCCGCCGAGAAGGCGGCCCGGGCGGCCATGGAGCACGGCGTGCGCAAGGTGGACGTCCTGGTCCGCGGACCCGGGTCCGGGCGCGAGACCGCCATCCGCTCGATCGCTGCGGCGGGCATCGAGGTCGCCGGCATCAAGGACGTGACGCCGATCCCCCACAACGGGTGCCGGCCGAAGAAGCGCCGGCGGGTCTGATGGCACGCTACACAGGCCCCGTCTGCAGGCTCTGCCGCAGAGAGCGCGTGAAGCTCTACTTGAAGGGCGAGCGCTGCTACTCGCTCAAGTGCCCGGTCTCTGAGCAGGTGACCGACCGCCACGCGCGGGCATACCCGCCGGGCGAGCACGGCCGCGACCGCATGCGGCAGGGCTCCGAGTACCTCGGCCAGCTGCGCGAGAAGCAGAAGGCGCGTCGCATCTACGGATTGCTCGAGAAGCAGTTCCGCAACCTCTACGACGAAGCGAACCACAAGCCCGGCATCACCGGCACCAACCTCCTGCAGTTCCTCGAGCTGCGCCTCGACAACGTCTCGTATCGGGCCGGCTGGGGCGCGAGCCGCAGCCAGGCGCGCCAGTTCGTCCGCCACGGCCACGTCCAGGTGAACGGCAAGCGCGTCACGATCCCGAGCTACCGCGTCCGCGAGGGTGACGTCGTCACCCTCAAGTCCTCGACGCGAGAGAACTTCCACGTCCGGCGCAATCTCGACACGCTCGACCGTTCGGTCCCGGCGTGGCTCGAGAGCGCCGAGGGCGGCTTCCAGATGGCGGTGCGCAGCATCCCGTTGCGCGAGCAGATCGACGAGCCCGTCCACGAGCAGCTGATCGTCGAGCTGTACTCCAAGTAACCGATCGCAAGAGCCAGGAGCAACGAACATGCTGATCATCCAGCGTCCTACCGTCGAGCAGATCGGCGAAGAGGAGAACCACCGCCAGTCATTCACGGTCGGCCCGCTCGACCCCGGTTTCGGGCACACGCTCGGCAACTCGCTGCGCCGCACGCTGCTGTCGTCCATCCCNNGACAAGCGCGGCCCGAGCGACGCGCTCGCGTCGGACTTCCAGGTCTCGAGCGACGTCGAGATCCTGAACGGCGACCTGCGCATCGCGACCCTCAACGCAAAGGGCCACCTCGCCCTCGACGTCACCGTCGAGCGGGGCAAGGGCTACGTCAGCGCCGAGCGCAACAAGCGTCCGGGCGCGATCGGCGGAATCCCGCTCGACTCGGTGTTCTCGCCGGTGCGCCGCGTGACGTTCTCCGTCGAGCCGGTGCGCGTCGAGCAGTCCACGGACTTCGACCAGCTCGTCTTGGAGATCGAGACGGACGGCTCGATCACGCCGCGCGAGGCGCTCGCGTCAGCGGGCGCGACCCTGCGCAGCCTGTTCGACCTCGTCGCCTCGCTCGACGAGGAGTCGAGCGGCCTTGAGCTCGGCGACGTCGGCTCGGCGGCGTCCGCAGGCTCGGAGCTCGACTACCGGATCGAGGAGCTCGGTCTCACCGAGCGCGCCCGGAACTGCCTCAAGCGCGGCGGCATCAACACCGTCGCCGAGCTGATCAACTGCGCGGCGTCGGACCTCCTGTCGATCACCAACTTCGGACAGACGTCGCTGAAGGACGTCACGGACCGGCTCGACGAGCGCGGGCTGGCGCTGCGCTCGGAGGACTGAGATGCAGGCGACCCCGCGCAAGGGCAAGCGGCTGGGCGGCAGCGCCGCGCACCAAAAGGCGATGCTGGGCAACCTCGTCGCGTCGCTCATCGCCGCCGAGTCGATCGTGACGACCGAGGCCAAGGCGAAGGCGATGCGGCCCGTCGTCGAGAAGTGCGTGACCGCGGCCAAGCGCTCGCCCGAGGGCTCCGTGCACGCGCACCGCAGGGTGGTCTCGCTGCTCCGGGACAAGGACATGACGCACAAGCTGTTTGCCGAGATCGCGCCGCGCTACACGGAGCGGCCGGGCGGCTACACGCGGATCCTGAAGTTAGGCCCGCGGCCGGGCGACAACGCCCCGATGGCNNCAGGACTTCCACGGCTTCGCCGCCCAGCCCGATACCTCGACGGTGGCCGGTGCGCTCGCGCGTGCGCTCGCCACGGTGCTGCGACTCGACGCCGACCCGACGCTCGTCTGCGCGGGGCGCACCGATGCCGGTGTCCACGCTCTCGGCCAGGTCGTCCACGTGGA
>PLCI01000091.1:2954-3475 GCA_003135595.1 Acidimicrobiaceae bacterium
TTCGACGCCCGGCGCTCGGCCCGCTCTCGGTCGTACCGGTACCTCGTCTGTGACGCTGCCGTCGACTCCCCGCTGCTCGCCGGCATCGCGTGGCAGACGACCGGGCCGCTCGACGTGCGCGCCATGACCCAGGCGGCGTACGCCGTGCTCGGGGAGCACGACTTCCGAGCGTTCTGCAGGCGTCCGAGCGACACGGGGCCTGACGAGCCGATCATGCGGCGGGTCCTCGACGTGGCGGTCGAGNNCCACTGGTCGAGGCGGGACGCCACGCCTGCAGCGCTGCCGACGTGACCGAGCACCTCCGATCGGGGGAGCGCGCCGGGCTCCCTGCGCCGGCACCGCCCGAGGGTCTGTGCCTGCTCTCCGTGGCCTACGCGTGAGGCCGCTTGCCGGGCTGGCCCGCGGGCATCTATCGTGGTGCCCCTGCCCGCGGCGGTCTCGCCGCCGCGGAGCCGCGCCCGCAAGCTGGGCGGACCCGACGACGACAAGGACAGCGACGTGCGCACGTACTCACCGAAGGC
>PLCI01000100.1 GCA_003135595.1 Acidimicrobiaceae bacterium
GGGATCGGCAGCGAGGCGAACTCCACCGCCCACAGGTCCTCGAACTGGTGCACCAGCTGCGAACCTTCGAAGGTGTTGTCGTAGTCCTCGACGGTGTGCCCCAGGCCCTCGAGCAGCGCCGAGGCCGCGTCGTAGGCGGCGAGGCACTCGGCGTGCACCTCGGCCTCGGCGAGCGGGGGTGCGCAGTAGCGCCCGATGCGAAGGCCTCTTGGATCCTCGTCACAAGCCGCGAGGAACGTGCCGGTCCGCGGCGGTGCCTGCCAGATCCAGTCCATCGGCGTAGGCCCGGCCATGGCGTCAAGCAGCGCGGCGGCGTCGCGCACGGTTCGTGCCAGCGGCCCATGGACGGCGAGCCCGCTGATATCCGGGTTGCCCGGTGCGACCGAGACGCGGCCCCGGCTCGTCTTGAGGCCGACCAGCCCGTTCACGCTCGCCGGGATCCGCACCGATCCCCCGCCGTCGCTCCCCGGCGCAGCCGGGAGCAGCCCGGCCGCGACGGCGGCGCCCGCTCCTCCGCTCGAGCCACCGGCAGAGCGCGACAGGTCCCAGGGCGTGCGCGCAGGCGGATGGCCCTCGGGCTCGGTGTAGCACGGCGCTCCGAACTCCGGCGTCGCGGTCTTGCCGACGTTGAGCAGCCCCGCAGCCCGCAGCTTCGTCACGAACGCCTCGTCCTGGCCGAGGTCCATCGGCGAGAAGGCGCCAGTCCCGAAGCCCGTCGGCATGTCGGCGGTCAAGTACAGGTCCTTGATACCCGTCGGCACGCCGTGCAGGACCCCAAGGGAGCCGCCGTCGACCACGGCACGCTCCGCGGCCCTCGCCGACGCCCGAGCCTGATCGGGTGCGAGGTAGACGAAGGCGCCGACGTCGTCGTTGAGACGCTCGATGCGCTCGAGGTAGTGGTCCATGAGCTCGACGGGAGAGACGGTGCGAGCGCGCACCGCCGCTGCCTGCTCGAGCATGGTCATATCGTGCAGATCGCCCATCGCAGACACGCTAACGGCACGGCTCGATCGGCTGCGGTGACCGCTGGTGGGGACCGGCGATCGCAGGTGGCGCCGCGCCGTGGCAACCCAGGGGTCGTCGAGGAGCATGCATTCGAGGATGCGATCGAGCGGCATCGGTGCCGCGGTCCACCTGAGCCGGCCGACACCGAAGGCAGGTGCGATCGTCGAGGCGGTGCCGCGGGCGTACCGAGTCGTGCGAAGGACGTCGCGGGCATGTCAAGAGGTGACGGCGTCGAATCTCGCCTGCGGCGATCGGTCAGCGTTCACGTGGCCACAGGACCCGCCGCACCTCCTCGTGCCCGCCGCAGGGCCCCGGAGCAGCAGCCGCATCAATTCACGATCGCTGTTCTCGCCGTTCGAGTACTGGAGTCACCACTGGTTACTCGAATCGGATGCCCTGCACGCGCCGGAGCGACGCAACAAACTGGTGACGAATGAGCACTCAGCAAATCGATCTCACCCGGAGGTGACCCACATGAAGCTCAAGGCGAGAACCGCTTCGATCGTGCTGGTACTGGGAGTGTCGGGATCAGCAATCGCGGTGTCCTCAACGGCAGGGGCCGACCCGTTCAGGTTCACGGCCACGGTCAAGGCACAGACGACGCTTGCGAAGCTCCAGCAGACCGTGGTGATCCCGCCTGGCAAGTTTCACGGGGCCATCACCTCGGGCAACAACAACGTGGGACATCTGACGGGCACCCTCAAGCTGCCCCCGGCGACCACGACGCTGAAGATCACAGGCATCGGCCTTGCGACCGTGACGGTCTCGCTGGTACCGACGAAAAAGGTGGTTGGCACGCTCAATCCTTCGACCTTCCTGTTGGTCGCAACGAGCAGGTTCAACATCCACGTGAACTCAGTCAAGCCTCTCGGCCTGCCCGTCAACGTTGTCGGCAACAACTGTGTGACGAGCACGCCGGTGAAGTTGACATTCAGCGGCACGATCTCCCCGCTTTCCGGAGGCTCGGTCTCTGGGACCTACACCATCCCGCGCCTGGCGAACTGTGGCGCGGTGACGGCGGTCCTCAATGCGGCGGTCGCGGGCCCCGGCAACACGTTCACGGCGACGATGGTGCCTTCGCTCAACTGACGATGCGCTAGCACCCATCGAAGTCGCGCGGCCCGGCGAGGCGTCGCGGCTCGCGTCGGACAACGACTGTAGGTGCGCGCGTACACGGCAGCCCCTTGGGCGAGCCGTCCGGCGGTGCTCCAAGGTGCCCGCTGTCGGGTCGCTGCGTTGGCGGGTGGGCCTGCCGTCGACCCGTCGTCCGAGCAACGTCCAGGGGCAGCGTCAGGCACGAGAAAGGATGGCGGCACCCGCGACAGGAACCCCTTGTAAGCCATCGACGACGAGGAGTGCGAGATGCGACGTGATCAGGCACGATTCCTGCGATTCGGCATCGGAGGCGCCAGCGTGCTCCTCGTAGTCGCGCTGGGCGCTCTGCTCGCGAACGTGTCGTCTGGCGCGTCGCCGCCGACGTCCAGGAGCGACGTCGTCACCGTCACGTTCGCCGACAAAGGCAAGACGGTGGACCTCCGCGTGGGCGAGACGCTTCGCGTCGTCCTCGACAACACCTACTGGTCGACGAATCCCCCCAGCTCGAACTCGGCGAGTCTCGTGCAACGAGGCGAGGTCAAGGTCTACCCCAGGTTGGCGGGTTGCGTCGCTGGTGAGGGCTGTGGCACCGTCATCACCCTGTTCCGTGCGACTGCTGCCGGGACCGCCATGGTCTCCGCCTCTCGTGTCAGCTGTGGCGAGGCCTTGCGCTGCACCGGCGGAAACGGCAGCTTCGAGATCACCGTCCGCATCCAGTGAACGTGAACCACTTCAGTCACGCCGTGGATGGGCCGCTCCCGCTCGGGGCCTGTTCCCCGTCTGGTGCGTGAGTGGCGCACGGCGGCGGTCGAGCTCGCACCCCGAAACTTCGATCGATGAGCCGATGCGATCACGTCGGGAACGTGCAGGGAGTCGGAAGGGCGTGCGCCCTCCCGACTCCCTGCCCGACGTCACTTATGCCACAGGTCTAGACGTTCGTCAGTGTCCCTCTGATGATGTACTCGGACGTGATGCCCCTGCCACAGCTCTGCGGCGCGATGGGGTTGGGCTTGATCAACGCGGAGAAGCCAGGTGACACGTAAGAGCCGTCGGTGACGCCGCCGACGATCTTCCACAGCGCACCGACGTCGGTTACGACGGCCGTCGGAGCGACGCTCGGGTCGATCATCGTGACGGGTACCTGCGGGAAGTTATACGCCAGGTTGAGAATGCCGGTGCCCAGTGGTGGTCCGCTCAACTGCGGGCAGCCGTTCAGGAAGTTGTCGAGGAAGCTGATGCTCCCGACGACCGTCTTCGGGATCGGCTTCGCGCCTGTGGTGCTACTTGGCTTGCAGCCCGAGGCGACGAACCAGATGCTCACCCGCTCCTTGGTCTTGCCACCGGAGATGATCGCGGGCGAGTAGCCAACCTCGCCGGTGACCGTGGCGCAGTTGAACGTTCCCTTTCCGACGATGTCGAGCTTCGGGACTGACGCGGGCCGGGCTACGTGACCGCTCGACGCGAGTGCGGTCCCGCCGATTGCCACGCTCCCCAGCAGCGCGATGCTCGTGCCAAAGAGCGCGATCCTTCGTCCAAGGCTCGTGACCTTTCCACTTTCTGCCATTGTTCTCCCCTAACGGTGGAGCCGAACGGTTCGGCCTCCTGAGCGCAAGAGCGGGCTGGGTGCGCATCCGCTTGGTGCATGCCGAAGTGGTCCCGCGCCGACGCCTCATGATTACTAGCACGATTGTTGTCACACTCTTGTCACACGATCGTCGCTTTTCGTCTGTCTCGACGCAGCGCCGCACTCTGTCCTAGAGCCCAACCGAGTGAGAAAAGTTCCTTCGAAGTTTCAGCCTGTGTCGCGATCGTCCTCGAGCGCACGCTCATGGCCATTGCGCTGCGGTCGCGATCGCCCGGAGTGCCCGTGCAATCGAATTGTGACGGGTCTCATGCCCCGTCGAAGTCACCCGGAGGCTCTGGTCGCCAGTGCTCGGGCCGATCCGTGTCGGCCAGCGCTTGGGGCAGCGCGGCGTGCTCCGCCGGGACTTCTGCTGGCCGAGCCGACGAGTGCGTTGGCGAGGTCCCGGTGGCCGCTGCACCGCGGTGACGATGTGCGAAGTACCTGTTGAAGCCGATCGATGCCGCCGCAAAGGACACGAACAGTAGGGACGTGACGATGAACGGTGCCTTAGAGTACCGCTGGGCGCGGGCCGCCGGCACGAGCAGCACCTCGAAGACGAGGAAGATCGCAGCGAGGAACACCGCGGCCCAGGCCCCGCGATGCCATCGAAAGAGCGTCCTGCCGGCAAGCGACTCCAACGGCAGCAAGTTGAAGACGGTGTTGATCACACCCGAGACGAACAAGGCCGCCAGCAGGGTGTCGGCGATGAGCCCCGCTGCGCTGGCGTGGGACACGCGTACCGAGTCCTGCACCGGCGTCCAGATCGCCCACGAGATCACCGCGACGCACAGCGTCGCGAGGCTGGTGAGGGCGACCTCGTGGCCCTTTTCATTGGCCTTGAGCTCGGCCGAGAAGACCACGCCCGCCACGACCCCGTAGAGGTAGCCGGGCTCAAAGTTCGTCGCCCTCGACAAGATCACGCAACCGACTGCGACAGCCAGTCCGAGTGGAATGGCGCGCGGACCCGGTCGCCCCTCGAGGTGCCGAACCCTCCGATAGCCGACACCAACGAGGGTCGTGGTCGCGATGCCCACGAAAATCGTGAGGAGGACGCCGACGTAGGTTTCAAGACTGTGCCCGTTGACCCCGAACGTCGGATCATTAAAACCGCCGATGAACGCTCCCCCCAAGACGACGAGGACGACTGCTCGACGCGACATGTGCGGAATGATCGGACGTCGGCCCGCGGATCTTCGCCCGAGGCCGGGAACGCGTCGCTTCAGCAGCTCTCGAAGCTCCTCGTAGTTCTCGTCCAGCGTCCGGTTGAAGATCTGTGAGGGAAAGGTCACCAAGAGGAGCGCCCCGAGGGCGAGCGACACGTTCAAGAGCGTCTTTGCGTTGAGAGGAAACGCCTCGGTGATGGGCACCAACGAGCTCGAGATCGTCGACCGCTGAGACGGGAGGGCGTTGCGAACCGTGCCGCTGATCGCCGTGGCGCGAACGTCGCGAAACTCGGAGCCCGGCCGGCACTGGTGGGCGAGCCCAGCCGGCGTGGGCTGGAAGGTCCTGGCCAGCGTGCCGGTGACTGCGCTCGCCGCCCCCTGTGCCGAGGTGGTGGGCGTGAGCTGCACCGTCAACGTCTCGAGGTAGCCCGCTTGGGCGACCACGCCGTGCGGTGCCGCCGAGCTCAGGCAGGGCAGGAGCTCGCTTCCGGATCCGACGAAGCCCGTTCCACTTGGAACGAGCGGGACACGGAAACCCGCGCCGAGAAGCATCGTCGTTGCGCACGCGCCATACAGGCACCTTGGGGAGAACGACCAGGTGTCGAAGTACGTCGCCCCGAGCTTGTCGTCGATGATGGCGCCCGTAATCACTCTGACGTCTTCTGTTGCCACGAAGCGCCCGTTCAAGTTGACTCCACCGGACGCCTGGGCGGTCCCCGCACAGAGCACGACGACGCAGAACGCGAGCGCACTCGACGTCACCCACCACGCCCTGACGCGCAATGATCCTCCCCCAGAACGGTGCTTGTTCCTCGCAACTGACGACTGAGGCGTCGAGTCGTCGGTTCCCTCGGCGGGCACTCTAACTTGTGCATCGCGGCGAGACGAGCGGTCTCGCCGACCGAAATGAAGTCGACTTCCACCGAATCTCATGCGGCATTACGAGCTCAGACCTCGCGCCGGAGTACACGAACCAGACCTTCCTTCGACGCGGATCGCACGCGACCATCCGCCATCCACGCGGCACCGACGGGGCTGGACCGTGCTCGCCGTCGAGCTCTGCGGCGAAGGCGCCTAGGACCGAGAGCTTCGCTCCCAGTCCGCGAGGCGTCGATGGATCCGGCGACGAGTGGGTTCCGCGGCCCTACGCCGCGGGCACCGCGTTCGCCTGCAGCTGGCGGAGGACCTGGTGGAAGGTCGCCACCATCGTGTCCTCGCAGTAGCCGAGCCCACCCTCGATGCAGAACGCCCTGACGAGGCGCTGCGCGCGGGCGAGGTTCGGGCGGGGCATCGAGGGGAAGAGGTGATGCTCGATCTGGTAGTTGAGCCCCCCCAGCATGAAGTTGGTCAGCGGCCCACCGGTGATGTTTCGTGACGTCGTCACCTGGCGTCGTGCGAAGCTCATCTCTGCGTCGCGTTCGATGATCGGCATGGCCTTGTGGTTGGGCGCGAAGCTGCAGCCCAGGTACACCGAGAAGATCGCCTGCTGCACCGCGATGAAGGCGAGTGCCTTGAGCGGCGACAGGACCCACAGCACGATCGTGAGGTACAAGGCGACGTGCAGCGCGATCAGCGAGCCCTCCACGGCGGCCGCGCGGTCACGGTTGCGCACGAGCCGCTGGATCCCGTAGAAGTGCAGGCCGACGCTCCGCAGGAGCATCAAGGGAAAGAAGAGCCACGCCTGCCAGCGGGCGAACGCTGCCGCGATGCCGCGGGTCGGCTTGCCGACATTGGCCCCGGGGACGAGCGCGGCGTCGAGGTCGGGGTCGAGCCCCAGTTGATTGGGGGTCGCGTGATGCTGGCTGTGCTTGGGGACCCACCATCCGAAGCTCAGGCCGATCAAGGCGTTCCCGACGCCGAGGCCCAGGAGCCAGTTCGCGCGCCGGGTCCGACACACCTGCAGGTGTCCGAGGTCGTGCCCCACGAAGCCGAGCTGCGTGAACATCAGGCCGAGGAACGCGGCGATCCCCAAGGTGGACCACGAGTCGCCCACGAGGTAGAGCCCGACCCATCCCAGTGCGAAGGCGAGGACCGTGCAGCCGATCTTCACCACGTAGTACGCCGACCGGCGGTCGAGCAGCCCCGCTTGGCGAACCTGGTTGGCGAGCACTCGGAAGTCGCCGTGGGTGCTCTCGATGAAGGTTGCAGTCACCACATCTCGTCTCGGTGCTTGTCCGAGTGCGGTGCGGGCGAAGGTGCTGGCTCCGCGGGTCACGACGCTCGTCGCGACCAACCTAGTCCCGCTGCTTCGCGAGGCGTTCCTCATCGCCTGGCGGCTCTGCGGTGATCGCCGATCGTGCGACAAACCGCAGGTCAATGGCAGTGTCACGCCTTTCAAGTGCCCGGCCGACCCTCGGCGGCCGCGTGCCCGGGCGTTAGCGTCCTTCGATGGCGCACGCCGCGGCAGCCATCCTCGCGACCGCACTCGTCACAATGCTCGTGGCGGTCCAGCCGCTCCGGGGCCTGCGGCGGTACGAGCGGCTCGTCGCAGCGCTCCAAACGAACCCCGATGCTCGACGGCAGTTCTACGTCCGCGGGATCGTCGCGGCGTGGGTCGCCGTCGGGATCGTCGCGGTCATCGGCGCCCTTGCCGGACGGGGCCCGACGTCGATCAGGCTCTCGATCACGCACCTGAAGCACGATGCGCCCCTGCTCATCGTGCTGTACGTGGGCACCGCCGTCGTCGCGCTCGGCGGCTCGCTCGTCGCGATCTGGCGTGGCAGCGACACGCTCATCGAGCGCTTCAGACGACAGCTCAGCCGCTTCGTCGAGCTCCTCCCTCGGACGCGCCTCGAGCGCAGGACCTTCGCGATGGTGGCGGTGACGGCGGGGATCTGCGAGGAGATCCTGTACCGCGGATTCGGCGTGGCCTACGTCAGGTGGCTGGACCCGAGCGCAGGATCGACACTGCTCATCGTCGTCATCGGGATCGCCTTCGGTGTCGCCCACCTCTACCAGGGACCACGGGGCGTGCTCCTCACCGGGCTCATCGGCGGCGCCTTCACCTGGATCACGCTCCTGACGGGCACCCTGGTGCCGGCGATCCTGATCCACGTGCTGGTCGACCTCCGCGTCGTGGCGCTCCCCGCGACGCTCACCGAACCGGTCTCGTCACCGATCGAGCCAGTGGGCCCGTGAGGATGCGAGGACGCTCCACTAACGTGTCTTGTCTGTACTCGCGCCGCGTGCGAGCCCGATCCGGCCAGGAGGACGCGATGCCGTTCGTTGACCCCTCGATCGCCAAGATGACCTTCGACTCCCCCGGAGCGGAGCGACTGCACCGAAAGCAGCGTCTCGCCGCGGCATTCCGCCTGTTCTCGAGGTTCGGCTTCGACGAGGGCATCGCGGGGCACATCACCGCGAGAGACCCAGAGCGACTCGACCACTTCTGGGTGAATCCCTTCGGCACCCACTTCGGGCACATCCGCGTGTCGGACCTGATCCTCGTCAACCACCTCGGCGAGGTCGTGGAGGGCGACAAGCCGGTGAACACCGCGGCGTTCGTCATCCACTCGCAGATCCACGCCGCCCGCCCCGACGTCATCGCCGCGGCGCACGCCCACTCGGTCTTCGGGAAGTCCTGGTCCTCGCTCGGGCTCCCCCTCGACCCGATCACCCAGGACGTCTGCGCCTTCTATGAGGACCACGCGGTCTTCGACGACTACACGGGCGTGGTGCTCGACCTCGAGGAGGGCAAGCGAATCGCGCACGCCCTCGGCGACAACAAGGCCGCGATCCTGAGAAACCACGGCCTCCTGACCGTCGGCCACTCCGTGGAGGAAGCGGCGTGGTGGTTCATCACGATGGAGCGATCGTGCCAGGCGCAGCTCCTAGCGTCGTCCGCCGGCACTCCGGTGAAGATCAGCCATGAGATGGCCAGCTTGACGAGGACCCAGGTCGGCTCGCACCTCGCGGGCTGGTTCAGCTTCCAACCGCTTTTCGACCGGATCGCACGCGAGCAGCCCGACCTCTTCGACTGACAGCCGCCGGATCACGCGCAGACGTGTCGACGGCGCGACCGGCCCACGGCCACGAGCGAGCGCAGCGCGGTGCGCGACGGACGTAGCCTCCTGCGCGATGACCGACGACACTGACACGACACTCGACCGAGACGCGGTCACCAGGCAGGTGGCCAGCCTCACGCGGCGGTCGCTGGCCGCCCTTGCAGAGCACGTCACGGCGTTCGACGGCGGGTTCGCGGTCCGAACCACCGCGCTGCCGCTTGTCTGGACCCTCAATCAGGTTCGGATCGCCGGGCCGACCACGGCGGGCGAGCTGGCCGCCCTCGCCGATCGGTTTCAGGAAGGTCTGTCCTTCCGCCACGTGGTCGTCGAGGGCGAGCAGGGTGCCCTGCTCGTCGCGCAGCTGGCCGCCGCCGGCTGGTGGTCGGAGCGCGAGGTGCTGATGGCGATGACGGGGCCGGTCGATCGTGGGATCGACACCACATCGGTCGTGGAGCTGAGCGAGCGTCAGATGATGTCGCTCATGCGCCAGTGGCTGCTCGAAGAGCGCGTCGAGACGACCGACGACGGCCTCGACCAGGTTGCCGAGTACAGCCGCCGCGAGGGCGCGCTCTTCGACGAGACCAGGCTCGGCGTCGTGCACGAGGGAACGCCCGTCGCCATCACCAAGCTCCGTGCGAGCGAGCGCATCGCGTGGGTGGAAGACGTCTACACCGCACCTTCGGCGAGGGGCCGGGGGCTCGCGCGAGCGCTCGTCGCCGAGGCGGTCACGAGGGCGTGGAAGGCGCAGCCCGCGTTCGCCTTCATCATCGCGGACGACCAGGACTGGCCGAAGCACTTCTACGCACGGGCCGGATTCGTGCCGATGGGGTGCAACTACACCTTTCACCTGGGCGCCGCGTGATCGGCCCGGGCCACGCCGCGGCCGACCGCTCGACGGTCGCGCCCCGGCGCTGATTCACCAGCACCTGGCTTGGCCGCTACCCGATCGCGATGAGCGCGGCTTGATCGAGATCGACGTCGGCCGCGGCGAGGTTCTCCTCGAGGTGCGCCGGCGACGACGTACCCGGGATCAGCAACACATTGGGCGACAGTTGCAGCAGCCATGCGAGCGCCACCTGCGCAGGTGTCACGTCCAGCCGCCGAGCGACCGCTGTGACCGACGCGGCGCCGAGGACCGGGTTGACGGGGTGGAAGGCCGATCCCAGCGGAAAGAAGGGGACGTAGGCAACACGGTCCTCGCGGGTGGCCTCGAGCACGTCCAGTCCCGTCCGGTCCGCCAGGTTGAACTCGTTCTGCACGCAGGCGATCTCGGTGCGGGCGCGGGCGCGCCGGTACTCGCCGAGGTCGACGCTGCTGAGCCCGATGGCTCCGATCAGCCCCTCCTCGCGCAGCTCGACCATCGCGTCGAGCTGGTCGTCAAGCGAGACATCCGAGTCGGGGTGGCGACGAAGGTTGACGACGTGCACGGACTCGATCCCGAGCGACTCGAGGTTGGCCTGCACGCCTGCTCGAAGCTCGGCGGGCCGCTGCGCCGGCAGCCACGAGCCCGCCGCGTCGCGCCTCGCCCCGACCTTGGAGACGAGCACGAGGTCATCGGGATACGGGTGCAGCGCGTCGAAGATGAGCTCGTTCGCGACGTCAGGCCCGTAGAACTGGGCCGTGTCGATGTGATTGACGCCGGCCTCGACGGCTCGGCGCAGGACCGCGATGGCGTCGTCACGACTGCGCGGCGGGCCGAACACCCCTGGGCCCGGCAGCTGCATCGCACCAAAGCCCATCCGCCGCACGCGGTGCCCCGCGAGGTCGTAGGTCGTGTCGTCCATCGAGCCCACCAGTCTGCGGCGCGCCACGGCGGGTGTCCCGCGCGACCTCGTCGACTTGTCGATCAGAGGTTGAACGGACGCGCGATGGCCGCCTTGCACGCCGAGTTGATGGGCCGCCCGGTCGGCACGAGGAGCCTCGTGAGCACCCCGCCCGCAGGAACGAGGCGGCCGGGGGCGCGCTTCCCGATGCAGCCCACGAGCGACCCGAACGAGCGCGCCAGCGACTGCACGTACGACGCCGCGAGGTGCCAGCGGTCGGCATGGACCAGCGTGTTGTGCAGGACGTCAGGGCACGAGTTGCCGCACAGGAGCATCGACACGTTGACGACGAAGGCGTGCGAGCCCCGGATCGCCGAGGTGAACTTCGCGTCCGCCACCGTGCTGAACGCGCTGCCGATCGGGGTGTTGCAGGCCTGCACGTCGCTCGCGTGCGCGGCCAGGCAGTGACTCGGGTCCAGCTTCGCTGCGGGGACCCCGAGCACCACGCCGACCGGGAAGCGACGGACGGCGAGCTGGGTCAGGGTCGACTCGACCGCAGCCGCCCACTGCTTCGAGGAGATGCTCGAGCCGTCGGGGGCGGTCCTGTAGAAGTCCTCTGCGGCGAGCACCAGCTGGGGAGCCGGGCGTATCGCGTTGATCGCGGTGACGACGTTGCTCCGGAAGGAAAGACAGCCCGGGTCGATCGAGCCGAGGTAGTCGCGCACCGCCCTGTTGGCGAACGGGCAGCCGATCCGCACGTAGACGACCAGCTTGAAGTGCTCGGCGTTGCCGAGCTCGCTCAGGGCCGGGACCCACTGCAGCGCGAACGAGTCGCCGTAGAGGACGACCGTCTGCTGGGCCGACGTGTCCCCGAACGCGCACGCCGTCGCCGCCGCGGACCCGCCCGGGTCGCTGGCGCACGAGTCCCCCCAGAACATCGACTTCTCCTCCTTGGGGAGCTCGCCCTGCAACGACGAACTGAGTGCCTTCGTGTTCGACGAGTGGAGGATCCACGACAGCACGGCAGGCACGCCCGGCAGCCTGCTGACCGTCGTGTAGGGCGATGCCCACGCCGAGCCCGCGATCGTCAGGGCGACCGAGATCACGGCCCCCACCACGACCGCGCGCCCCGTACGTCCGAGTCGCATCCGCTGCACAGTACGCCGTGGAGGTGCTCGAAGCGAGAAGGGCGGCGATTCATCGACCCCTGACCGCCTCGCTGGCGCGCGGGCCCCGAGCCAGGGCCCCGCACGACCGGCACCGCCCGCACAGAAGCCACTTCCGGACCGACCCGCTGGAAGATCGTTCGCCGCCCCTGCACGCCACGCGACGCTCCGGTACGGTCCGGTCGTCGCGTCTGTCGGTGGACCCTCGAACGGTCGAAGCACTCGATGCCAGTCCGCACCGGCCACCACCGAGTCCGTCGCGACGACAAGAGATCGTGACGTCTCGATCCCGTCTTTGGAGGTGAGGACATGCCCCGTCGCACGCTGCTCGTCATCAGCCTGATGCTCGTGCTCGCCGCCACACTGCCCCTCACCGCGCGGGCAGCGGCCGCGCCACGAGTCGGGTTGCAGAAATCCAGACCCGCTGCTTGCTGGCCGTCCATACCGTCGAGCAAGGAACCCTCGGGCCTCTCACCGCTCGCAGCGGGTGCCGCGCCGCGCTACACCCTCACGTACTGCAACGACTTCACCGGCACGAGCCTCCCGAGCGGATGGGACAAGTTCAGCGGCGTCCCCAAGGGTGATCCGAGCGGCTACTTCGAGCCGTCCCACGTGATCGTGCGCAACGGCATCGTGCAGCTGCAGACCTACCGCGACCCCAGCCGTCACCACGCGTGGGCCACGGGTGGCATCTGCCACTGCGGCGCGCCTCACACCTACGGGGCGTTCTTCGTGCGCTCGAAGGCAGTCGGTGCCGGTCCCGACGACGTCGAGCTCCTCTGGCCGGTCGCGCACGTCTGGCCGCCGGAGATCGACTTCAACGAGTCCGCGGCCTTCCCGTTGCGCACGACGTGGACGGTGCACTTCGCGCCCGGCGACCAGACCGTCTGGCACACCGCCATGGTGAACCTCTGGCAGTGGCACACCTGGGGCGTCTACTGGACGCCCAAGTCCCTCACGTTCACCGTCGACGGGTTCGTCTGGGGCCGGGTCACGTCATCGCACGCGATCCCGAAGGGCCCGATGACGCTCGACATACAGTCCCAGACCTACTGCGGCATCGCACCGGCGTGCCCGACCGCCCCGGCGTCCTTCGAGGTCGACTGGGTGGAGGAGTTCACCAGGTAGCCAGCCATCCTCGACGGGCAGCGCTCGACCTCTACTGCAGGTAGTGCTCGACGGTCTCGACGCCGCGAGGGGACGCGGCGGCGGCGTCGCCATGAAACTCCCGCTGCGCGCGGCGCTGTCGCAGGAGGTCCCAGCACTGGTCGAGCGACTCCTCGAGGTGCGCGAGCCGAACGGGGTCTCGTGGCGTCCCGGGCTGGCGAAGCGCCTCTTCCTCTTCGACCAGCGATCGGATCCGATGCAGGATGTCCTCGTCGGTCATGGTGTCCTCCCTGTTGCAGTTCTCACGGATGCGACGGCGACGGCGGGGCGCCGTCCACGTCGAACGCCACCTCGTCCACGTAGCACCACCACCAGTCCTCCTCCGGCTCGTAGGAGCGGATGAGCGGATGGCCGTGGGCGCCGAAGTGCGCGGTCGCGTGCTTGCCCGGCGAGTTGTCGCAGCAGCCCACGTGCCCGCACCCGAGGCAGAGGCGCAGGTGCACCCAGCGCCCTCCCGCCGCGAGGCACTCTTCGCAACCCGCTGGCGGGCGGGGCGTCGGAGCCGGGTCCGCGCCGTCGAGATGGGTGCACGTCGCGGTCACGACGACGGCCTCGACTCCCAGTCGATGCGTGTGGCGGCGGCCACCTCGGGGTGGCTGGCGAGCCAGTGGCGCGCGAACGGGCACCGCGGCACCACGGTCAGCCCCTCGTCGTTGGCGCGGACGACCGCGGTGGCGACCAGCACGCCGCCGATGCCCCGTGAGCTGACCTCGTCGGGGACGACCACGTGCTCGATGACGAGCCGCTCTTCGTTCACCACGAAGTTGAGGACCGCAGTGGCGCCGTCCTCGACGAGCACGTAGCGCCCTGTCCGCGCGTCGAGCACCGGCTGTCTCGCGATCGTCTCGTCGATCATGCGCACCTCCGAGCAGCCCCCGTCGGCCTGCACCGTACCGGGCGGCGCATTGGGCCCGCACCTGGCGCCGGCGCTGCCACGACGCCGGTAACGTGCCGTGCATGCGGATCCCGATCGCGTGCACGCTCGATGCCGGCGACCTGCGCGAGCGCGGCGCCGAGTGGCGTGCGTTCGACCAAGAGGTCGTCGTCGAGCGAGCCCGGGTCTCGAGGGAGCGGCTCCGCCTCCGGCTGGACCCCGACCTGGAAGATGCCGTGGCGCGCGCCGTCGACCTCGCGCGCCGCGAGAAGGCGTGCTGCGGCTTCTTCGAGTTCTCCCTCGTGATCCTCGCCGACGCGACCTGGCTGGAGGTCGCCGTCCCGAGCGACGCGGCGGGGATCCTCGACGAGTTCGCCAGCGCCCCGGGCTGACCGACTCGATCGCCCCGCGTCGATCCCTACGGCGCCGGCTCACTCGCCGGTGCCTCTCGGTTCGACCCGCGCTCGACCGATCGGACCACCGAGCCGTGCGCGACGAGCAGGTCGCGCACGACGAGGACCAAGAACCCCGTCGCCACCACGAGCGAGCCGACCAGCTCAGGCATCGGTCCTCTCCGTGCGCGCGCTCGCAATCGGACCTGACAGGTACGCCGCGGCCAGCACTGCGGAGACCAGCGCGACGGCGACGGCGCCGGCGCCGAGCGACGGCGTCACCAGAACGAGGTGCAGGGCTGACGGCCCGCTGCCCGCGGCCGCCGCGCCGAGCCCTGCGGCGAGCACGAGGTCGGTGCCCACGTGGCGCCAGCCGATGACCGAACCACTCGCACCGAAGCACCCGCACCTCGTGTCACGCCCGGCGCGGATCGCGGCGACCGAGAACCAGGCGAACGCGACGTAGACGAGGGCAAGGGCGAGCCTCGGGAGCGACGAGGCCGAGGCGAGCACGAGCGCGCCNNCCCCGCTCCTGCCGCCAGGAGCGCTGCGGTCATGCTGAGCCCGACCGCGATGCTCATCGAGCCTCGCTCGCGCGCACGCTCATCCCGAGACGCCCTGTCCGGGCACGTAGGTCAGCGTGCCGTACTGGAAGCTCGCCTGCTCGTCGCCGTTGCCTAAGACGACGACCGATGAGGTCGGCAACCCGAGGGACCCGGTCGGTCCTCCTCGCTGCCCGTAGGTGGTGAGGATCGGTCCGTACAGCACGCAGCCGCGACCGACCGCGCTGTCGAAGACCGCGCCGGTGGCGAATCGCTGGGAGCGCAGCGCGACGCCCTCGACGTTCTGGTCGACCTCGTCGGCTGTGGGCACGCCGAGCACGCCCGCACCGCCTAGGTCGGCGAGCCACACCGGAAAGAGACTCCCGAGCACCGCGAAGGCGCCCACGCCCTTCGTCGCCACGATGCCGCCCCCGGTCGTGCTCGTGGCGCTCTTGAGCGGGCTGAACGCCTCGAAGCTCGTCAGGCCGTCGGGGGTTGTCGTGGGGTCCGCCCTCGGGAAGCCGAGCGAGCCCTGCTGGGCACCGAGCGCCACCCACTTCTCGTAGATCGGCCCGGTGACCGGCCGCGCACCGAATTCCAGTGTCGAGAAGATCGCCCCGCGCGAGGCGACCCTCCCGGCCGCGTCGAGGACCGCGAAGTCGTTGTACGTGGCATGCGGAGCCCCGCCGCGCAGCTCGTCGGACGTGGGGTACCCGAGCGGCCCGGCCTCGGACTGCAGCGCCTTGTACGTGTCGAGGATCGCCCCGCGGAGCCAGTGCGCGCCGACCGACGGGTTGGCGTAGATCGCACCCCTATAGACGGTCCGACCGTGCTGGAGCTTCGAGAAGTAGCCGTAGGTGCTTGTCCCGTCCGCGGTCGGGCCGGTGTCGCGGGAGGGGTAGCCGAGCACCCCGCCCTGTGCCCCGAGCGCCCGCCACTTGGCGAGCACGGGCTGTGCGACGAGGTGTGTCCCGAGCGCGCGGACCCCGACGGCGAGGGCCAGCTCGTCGACGCCCGAGCCCTTCTTGTGCCCGAACGCCTGGGCCCAGCCGTCACCCTCGAGGAGTGCGACGCGGTCCTCGAGCGGGTACCCGATGCTCGTTGGCGTCGAGCCCGTGCGACCGCGCACCGACGCCCACACGGGCTCTTCGACGACGCGGACCCCACCCCAGGCGAGGTCGAAGATCGCACCGTAGCGAAACCTCGCCCACGTCCCGTTGCCGAAGGGGAGGCGCTCGATCTGGGTTTCCTGCTTGCCGAGCGGACCCCCGGGGCCGCCGAGGTCGGACCACCGCATGATGACCTTGGAAGGCCAGGGCTTCGGGAGGCACGGCGCGCTCTGGGCCGCGGTGAACTCGTCGATGAACGAGGTCGTCGTGCACGACTCGTCCCACACCCACGGCGGCGTGCAGGTCACGACACGGCAGACCACCGGGCTGCCGTAGGCGCGCTCGGGGATCTCGAGGTGGCAGTTGCCGTAGCGGAACTGGACGCACGCGACGTGGCGCCGGTCGCACCCGGCGGTCTCCGGGCAGTGGCAGTGCCACGGCCACCCCGCGTTGCCGTTGCAGTCGACGTAGTAGCGCGCCGCGCCGCGGCAGAACGCGGATCGATCCGCCTTCCACCACCCCCCGACGAAGGTGCCCTCGGGGCAGAGGTTCGTGCCGTGGTCGATCGTGCAGCAGAACGCCGTGAACCCCCCGCCGCAGTCGGCCTCAGGGCCGCACACCGCCTCGTAGGCCGAGCGCGGCTCGAGCACGAAGGCGCGGGGCTCTGTCGCGAGCGCAGACCCGAACAGCGACGTGCGCACGAGGAAGGACCTGCGCGACCACGTCGCACCGCCGAGCGCGCGAGAGAGTCTCCGCAGCACGGCATCGGGGGCCGACGATAGTGTCGTCGTGACCTTCACGGCGCCACCGAGAGCGCGTGGACGCGCAGGCTCCACAGCAGGGCGTTCACGTCCTCGAGACCCCGCTGGTGCGCGGCTCTGCCACCGAGGACCACGTACAGGCAGAACGCTCGACCGTGGACGTGAAAGAACCGCTGGCATCCGGATTGCCCACGCACTGAACGCTGGAGCGTCGACGCCGAGAAGTCGCCGCCCTGCAACCGCACCGGCACGCCTCGGGACCCGAACAAGGGCGTCGTAGCTCCCTCGGGTGCGTACTCGAGCAGCGCAACGAACGCGCCCGCTGGCCCCATCTCCCCCACGACGCCCGCACCGAAGGGCGCGCGACGCGCGGGGAGCGAGAAGTTGGCCGCGTGCAGATACGGGTGCGCGTCGCCACCGTCGTCGTGGCGCGTGGCGGGTCCGGTGAAGCGCGCCTCCCAACCGCGGGGCACGAGCAGCGAGATGCCGTGTGACTCGAGGCGCCCGATGCCGGTCATCGCTGGCCCGCGGCCGCGCTCATCATGGTGCCTCGACGCCCTCTCGTCCGGGGTACAGCGAGGGATCCCCGGGGAGAATGCCCGCGTCAAGGAGCAAGCGGTCGACCTCGGCCTCGCGCCGCAGGTCGCCCGTCGGCTTGCGAGGATCGTGCGCGATGCCGTCGGCGAGCCGGTCGTCACCCGTCGCGACCGCCGCGAGATCGACGACCCGTTGCCACGAGAGCGCGGTCCCCTCGCCGCGCACCAAGCCCGAAGCCCCGTCAACAAGGACGAAGTACGGCGAGCCCGGGACGTTGAAGTCCGACCACGCCACGCTTGACATGACCACGTCCACGGAGTCGGGGGCGGCGGCGAGAATCGCCGCCGGACTCTCCTGGTCCGGGCCCTTCGGCACCACGACCAGGCGCAGCGGCGAGGGCAGCACGCTCCCGTCGGCGTCGACGAGCTCGCTCCAGAGCCGCTGACACGACGTGCAGGTGCTCGTGAGGAACGCCAGCATCGTGTCGTGATCGACGCCGACGAGCGGGAGCACCACGCCGTCGCCCAAGGGCGTGACCCCCGTGACCTGCGACGCCGGTGCCGACGCCGCCGCAGATCGTTGCGGCGGCGTGCGGTCTGCTCCTCGCCGAGTTGTCGCGAGCGAGCCATCCTCGACCTTCGCGACCAGGCCGGCGTAGCAGTGGATGAGCGCGAGGACGAAGACGCCGAGCACCACCAGCAACAGCGCCTCTGCGATCACGACCCAGATCACGGCGCCCCCACCGACACGGTCGTCGCGGTGCGCGCGTGCCGCAGCACCACCACGCCGAGCCCGCCCCCGATGACCGCGCTCATCGCCACCGCCGCGGGCTGCCCGGTCTGCGCCGCGAGGTAGCAGAGGATCCCGAGCTGGGCGCCGGTTGGCGCCGCGACGCTCCACGGAGCGAGCCGCGCGAGGCGTGCGTGGAGCGACCGGAGCTTGCCGGGCGTCGTCACCGACGACCCGACGAGGAGGCACGCGCCTCGCACCAGGCCGAACATCGTGCCCATTGCGAGCGCGCTCAGCGGTGTGAGCACGAGCATCGAGGCGACGATCAGCGCGTAGGTCGCGTCGGTCATGACGTAGGTCGCGACGCCGGTGCCGATCTGCCACCCGAAGCCGCTCGAGTACGCCCAGGGCCGATATCGCTCGAGCCAGCGTTCGTTGACCTGTCTCGGCCGGTCCGGCAGTCGAATGAGCCGCGCGTCGCCGGCGAGTCCGACAACGAGGGCGACCGCGGTGAGGATCGACTCGACGCCCCGAGGCAAGCCCACCGCAGAGAGGACCCCGGATCCCGCGGACAGGCACGCCCCGAGGCACGCCCCACCGGCGGTCGCGCCAATGAGGTACCAGCACATCGACCACGCGTAGGAGTGCCCCCTCGATCGCTCGCCGAGGGGCGTGATCGTGGACAGCATCGAGAGGCCGCACGGCGACCACAGGCCACGGACCGCGCACGCGATCGCAAGCGTGACCATCGCGATCGTCATCGAGGCGACCTCCAGTTCGGATCGGATCGGGCCGCACCCGGTGCTCTCAGACCGGACGCCTCGCGACGCCTCGCGCGAGTGCACACGGACCCGAGAGTACGACCCGCAGTGCGGCCTGACGTACCTTTGCGGTCACTGCTCGGCATGCGGCGATTCTCGCTCGCGGGGTGCACCGGTGTTCTGCCACGAGCCTCGAAGTATCGTTCGGGCCGGCAGAGCGCAACTCGAGACCAGGCGGCAACACCGATGAAGGCTGACGAGATCTGGAAGCACATACACACCGAGCGGTCCGCGATGGCCGAGACGCTGTCGACGCTCACCCCCGAGCAGTGGGGCTCCCCCTCATGGTGCGCCGGCTGGTCGGTCAAGGAGACCGCTGGTCACGTGCTTGCAGCGGCCGAGCAGACGCCGCTGCACTTCTACAAGGAGCTGGCCGGAGCCGGCATGAGGTTCAACACCTTCACGGAAGGGGGTGCCAAGCGCCTCGGAGCCCTCGCACCGCACGAGCTCGTCGAGCGCCTGAGGGCGCGAACCTCCACCACGAACCACCCGCCGGCTCCCGTCATCGCGATGCTGGGTGAGATCGTGGTCCACGGCGACGACATCCGCCGACCACTCGGGCTCACGCACGCGACGCCAGCGGCCGCGCTCCGCGCGGTCGCCGACAACTCGAAGAAATCGAACGTCCTGATCGGTGCCAAGCGTCGGATTGCGGGGCTGCGGCTCCGCGCGACGGACACAGAGTGGGTGCACGGCGATGGACCCGAGGTCACGGGTCCGCTCCAGTCGCTCGTGCTCGCGATGTATGGCCGCAAGGGCGCGCACGCGGACCTGACCGGCGACGGCGTCCCCCTCCTTGCCTCGCGCCCCTAGGCGCGCGTCACGCTTGGGCGCGGTGAAACCTCCGTTGCTTCTGGTAAGACCTCCTCGCAGCGAGCAGCCGAGAGGGGAACCATGATGAAGGGATTCCGGAGCTTTCTTCTCCAGGGAGAGCTCATCGTCATCGCAGTCGGGCTCGTCGTGGCCCTGGCGTTCAACACGCTGATCAAGGCGTTCACGGCCTCGATCGTCACCCCGCTCGTGAACGCCGCGGAGGGCAGTGGCAGTGGGGCCGCCGGGCTTGGCTGGACCGTCAACGGCCAGCCGATCCAGGTCGGGGCTTTCATCGGGGCGATCGTCTACTTCCTCATCTTCATGGTGGTGATCTACTTCGCCCTGGTCGTCCCCTACCGCACCTACATGGCACGGCGGGGATCGAGCGTGTTCGGTCCTCCGGCGCCGTCGAAGACGTGCCCCGAGTGCCTCTCGGACGACCTGCCGGAAGCGGCCAGGAAGTGCCGGCACTGCGCGAGCGCGCTCACGACCTGAACGCGAGGGCAAGTCAGCTCACGGAAGGATGAGGTGGCTGTCACCGAACTCGTGCCAGCGATACCCCATCGTGAGCGCCGCGTTGTAGGAGTCGAGGAGCAGCTCGCGGCCGAGCATGGCCTCGAGCATGAACAGGTGCGACGAGACGGGCTCGTGCCAGCCGGTGATCATGCCGTCGACCGCCGCCATCGGGCGGTCTGGGGTGATGACGAGATCGGTCCAGCCGTCGAGTGCGTGCACCTGGCCGTCGGCGCCCGCAGCTGTCTCGAGCGCCCTGACGACCGTGGTTCCGACGGCGACGACGCGACCTCTCGCCGCCCGGGTTGCGTTGACCCGGGCGGCCGTCGATGCCGACAGCCTCAGCCGCTCCGGATAGGGAAGCTCGTCGCCCTCGAGCGACGCCACGCCGGTGTGGAGCACGATGGGAGCGACTCCGACGCCCATGGCCGCCAGGCTCGTGAGGATCGCGTGCGTAAACGGCCGACCAGCACTCGGCATCTCGGCGCTGCCGGGCTCTGTGGCGTAGACGTTCTGGTACATGTCGATTGGCCACCGTCGATTGACGTAGCCGTATCGGACGGGCCTGCCGTGGACCGCCAGCCAGGCGAGCACGGGCTGGCCGAGCTCGAGGCGCGCGATCCACAGCCGCTCCCCGGACCCGAACGGCTCTTCGAGCCACAGGTTCGCCTCGCCCGCGAGGCGCTGGCCCCTCGGCGGCGGCGCGCCGTGCCATCGCGATGCGACCCCACGGTCGAGCCGCCGTGGCTCCACGATCCATCGACCGTCGTCGAGGAGGTTGGACAGATGGATCACGAGGCGCACGCCGTCGTCGCCGACGGCGTCGATCGCTGCGGGGATCGTCGCCGACGTGTTGATCACGACCAGGTCACCGGGCTCGAGGAACGTGGGAAGGAGCTGAAAGGAGCTCGCCACCAGCGATCTGGTGTTCCGGTGGCTGACGAGCAGTCGCACCGTGTCGCGGGTGAGCCCGTGCGCCTCGGGCGGTTCGGT
>PLCI01000178.1:0-10502 GCA_003135595.1 Acidimicrobiaceae bacterium
CTCGCGGCGATCGACGAGACCGTCCCGGCACCGGTCATCACCGCCTCGCTGTTCGCACGGTTCGACTCGCGCGGCGAGGGCGCCTTCGCGGGCAAGGTCCTTTCGGCGATGCGAGCCGCGTTCGGCGGCCACGAGGAGCGATCGGCATGACCGGCCACGAGCTGCGCGAGTTCCCCGACGCCGAGACCGCGGCCCGCGCCGCCGGTGCGTTCATGGCCTCGCGGATCGCCGAGACGATCTCGTCGCAACGCCAGTGCGCGATCGCGGTCAGCGGCGGCAGTACGCCGTGGCCGGCGTTCCGTGCGCTCTCAGCGATGGACGTCGCTTGGGACCACGTCAGCATCTTCCAGGTGGACGAGCGCATCGCGCCGGACGGCGACGAGCACCGCAACCTCACCCAGCTCGACGAGTGCCTCGGCTCGCAACCGGTCCACATCGCCGCGATGCCCGTGACCGACGCCGACCTCGACGCGGCGGCCGACGCGTACGCGGCGCAGCTCCCGGACCGCTTCGACCTCGTGCACCTCGGTCTCGGTCCCGACGGGCACACGGCCTCGCTCGTGCCGGACGACCCGGTCCTCTTGGTGCGCGACCGGCTGGTGGCGATCACCGAGCCCTACCAGGGCCACCGGCGGATGACGCTCACGTTCCCCGCGCTCGATCGCGGGGACCTCGTGCTGTGGCTCGTGGCCGGTGCCGACAAGCGCGATGCGCTCGCGCGCCTCCTCGCCGGCGACGACTCCATCCCCGCCGGTCGGGTCACCGCGCCCCGATCGGTCGTCATGGCCGACGCGGCCGCCGCGTCGCGCTGACGTGGACCTCGACCGCGAGAAGCAGCTCGTCGCCGACGCCGCCGCCGAGCTCGTCGAAGACGGCATGCGCGTCGGGCTCGGGACCGGGACCACCGTGACGCACCTGCTCGCGGCCCTTGCGCGTCGCGCACCCGAGGTCGTCTACGTCGCGTCGTCGCCCCGCACCGAGCAGGCCGCGCGCGCGCTCGGCCTGCTGGTCGAGCCGTTCGACCACCTGGACCGACTCGACCTCGTGATCGACGGGGCGGATCAGGTCGCGCCCGACGGGTGGCTCATCAAGGGCGGGGGCGGCGCGCACACCCGCGAGAAGGTCGTCGTGGCGGCTGCGGACGCCTTCGTCGTCATCGTCGATTCGACGAAGCTCGTCGACGCCCTCGCTGCTCCCGTGCCGCTCGAGCTGCTCAGCTTCGGGCTGCGCGCCACGCTGCGGCGACTCGCCGCGGCGACGCTTCGCGACGCTGCGCGCACGCCGGACGGCGGGGTGCTTGCCGACTGGCACGGGGCGCTCGGCGACCCCGGCGCGCTCGCGACCTACCTCTCTGCGATGCCCGGCGTCGTCGAGCATGGCCTCGTCCCTCCAGACGCCGTTACTAGGGTGCTCGTCGGACGCGGCGACTCGACGACGAGCATGACCCCTGGAGGTGCGTCGTGAACGTGCGAGTGCCGACCCTGGGCCTCAGGCGTCCCGACGACCACGTGATCGTGCTGTTCGGAGCGACCGGCGACCTCGCGCGCCGCAAGCTCCTTCCGGGTCTGTTCCACCTCTTCCACGCGCAGCTCCTCCCGGATCGTTTCCGGATCATCGGCTCGTCGCCGAAGGCCTTCGCGATCTCCGACGAGGCGTTCCGCGAGCATGCCAAGGACGCGGTCCAGCAGTTCGGCCGCACGCCGCCGACGGGCTCGACGTGGGACGAGTTCGCCCAGTTCCTGAGCTTCGCGGTCGCCGAGCGCGGGGACGCCAGGGGCCTCGTCGCGGCGGTCGAGCACGCTGACGAGCAGATCGGCGGGAGCGCGCGCCGGCTCTACCACCTCGCGGTGCCGCCCGCGGCGTTCCCTGCGATGGTCGAGATGCTGGGCGAGTCGGGGCTGCGCGAGGACGCGCGGGTCATCTGCGAGAAGCCCTTCGGACACGACCTCAGCTCGGCCATGGCGCTCAACGCGGTCATCGCCCAGCACTTCGACGAGGCCCAGATCTTCCGCATCGACCACTTCTTGGGCAAGGAATCGGTCGACAACATCCTCGCGCTGCGCTTCGCGAACGGCCTCTTCGAGCCGATCTGGAACCGCGACCACGTGAGCTACGTCCAGATCGACGTGCCCGAGTCGCTCTCGATCGAGGGTCGCTCCGCGTTCTACGAGCAGTGCGGCGCGTTCCGCGACATGGTCGTCACGCACCTGTTCCAGCTCATGGGCATCGTGGCGATGGAGCCCCCGACGTCGCTCAACTCGAGGCCCCTCCGCGACGAGATGGTGAAGGTCTTCGAGTCGATGGCGCCGATCGACCCCGAGGCGGTCGTCCGCGGTCAGTACGACGGGTACCGCTCCGAGCCGGGCGTCGACCCGAACAGCGGGACCGAGACCTTCGTGGCGCTGCGCGCCGAGGTCGACAACTGGCGCTGGAAGGGCGTCCCGTTCTTCCTTCGGACGGGCAAGGGCCTGGAGCAGAGCCGCCAGGTCGTGACGCTCGGGCTGTGCGAGCCGACGATGCGGATCTTCCCGCTCGAAGCCGAGGTGCACGCCCAGCAGGGCAACCGCCTGGTGATCGACTTCGCCGACCCCGGGATGATCACGACCGAGTTCCTCGCCAAGCAGCCCGGGCCGCAGATGCGGCTGCGCGAGGCAGAGATGACGTTCGGCTACGACGACTCGTTCCTGACCGACAACAACCTCGAGGCCTACGAGCACCTCATCTTGGAGGCGATGCACGGCAACCAGACCCTGTTCACGCGGTCCGACGGCATCGAGCGGCTCTGGGAGGTCGCNNTCCTCTCGGACGTCGACGGCACGCTCGTCACGTCCGGCAAGGCGCTCACCCAGGCGTCGATCGACGCCGTCGCGGCGCTGCGCGACGCAGGGATCGCCTTTGCGATCACGAGCGGGCGCCCGCCGCGGGGGATGGCGATGCTGATCGCGCCGCTCGCCCTGTCGACGCCGATCGGCGGCTTCAACGGGGGGCTGCTCGTCGAGCCCACGATGACGATCCTTCGAAGGCGGTGCATCCCTGCGGCGATCGTGCCATCCGTCATCGAGACGCTCAGCTCGGAGGGCCTCAGCGTGTGGTGCTACCAGGGCATCGAGTGGTACGTGCTCGACAAGGACGGGCCCCACGTCGCCCGCGAGGCGGCCACCGTGCAGTTCGAGCCGACGGTGTGGGCCACGTTCGACGGGCTCGTCGAGGACGTCGCGAAGGTCGTCGGCGTGAGCGACGACCACGACGCGATCGCCCGCGCGACCGAGGTGATGCGCGCCGAGTTCGCCGACAGCGTCTCGGCGACGCCGTCGCAGCCCTACTACCTCGACGTCACCCATCCGGATGCCAACAAGGGCGAGGTCGTGGCCTTCCTCTCCTCGACGCTCGGCGTCCCGATCGAGCAGATCGCGGCGATCGGCGACATGCCGAACGACGTGCTCATGTTCGCCCACGCCGGGCTCAGCATCGCCATGGGCAACGCCTCGAGCGAGGTGCAGCGCGCCGCTCGCCGCGTCACGCTGTCGAACGACGAGGACGGGTTCGCCCACGCGGTCCGCGCGTTCGTGCTGTCCTGAGCCGGCCCGTGCGGCGATGACACCGTGCCTGCGCGCGGCGGGTTGTTAGCCTCGCTGCGAGGCGAAGGGGACACGTGCCGAACCACCCAGGAGACCCCCCGCGTCACCGTGGCGCGAACCCGATCGCGGCGGCACAGCCGTGACCCAGCCCGGGTCGCCGACGCTGTGGCCGCTCGGCGTCAACGAGCGCCTCGACGCGGCGATCAAGCTGTACCGCGCGAGCTTCCGCACGCTCGCGAGGGCCATGCTGGTGATCGGCGTGCCGATCGCGGCCGTCGACGGGCTCTTCCAGTGGTGGCGGACCTCGACGATCGTGACCGCGTCGACGTTCGTCGTGCGGCACCCCGACGGCACCTCGACCGTCCACTGGGCCGCCCTCGAGCCCGAGATCGGTGCCCTCGCGCTCACGATCGTGCTGGGGTTCGTGCTCAACGCGCCCACCAAGACGATCGCCTACGGGCTGTTCGGCGACACGTACCTGGCGCGGGCCACCTCGTGGCGCGGGGCGCTGCAGACCGGGATCCGCCGGGTGCCGTCGCTGCTGTGGATCGTGCTGCTCATCGACGGCCCGATCGTGCTCGCGTGGGGCGCCCTCGTCCTGCTCGGGATCGGCCTCGCCCACGTGTCGCCCGCACTCGCCCTTGTCGTGATCCCGCTCGCCATCGCGACGCTGCTCGCAGAGATCTGGTGGTCGATCATCAATCGGCTGGCCGTGCCCTCGCTCATGATGGAGAACACGAGAGGGATGTCGGCCCTGCGTCGCTCCTGGGCGCTCGTGCGAGGGACGTGGTGGTCGGTCTTCGGCACCGTGCTGCTCGCGATGGTGCTCATCGTCATCGTCACGCTCGTGATCAACGCGATCCTCGGTGTGCTCGTGGGCGCGATCGTGCCGAGCTCGCACCCCGGCACGCACGCCTTCGTGCTCGGCTCGCTCGAGGGGATCGCGACGATCCTCTTGTTCTCGCCCTTCACCTGCGCGATCGCGACCGTGCTCACCGTCGACATGCGCGTGCGCAAGGAGGGTCTCGACCTCGAGCTGCTCACGAGCGGCCAGACAGGCGCAGGCGCCCATGACTTCCTCCCGCAGCCGAAGGCACGGTGGGCCGCGCCCGTCGCGCCGGGGACCTGGCCCGGACCGGCGGCCACGCCACCCCCCGGGCCCTGGCCCCCGCCACCCCAGTAGCCGATGCGCAGCTAGCCGATGACACCGGGTGAGCACGACGCCGCCGCCGCGCGCGCCGCCGCGCGGGCGATCCTGGACGCGCCCCCCTTTGTCACGCCGCGGCACTCCCCGGGCCTCTTCGAGCGCGTCGCGACCGACGTCGGGCACTGGATCGTGACCGCCGTGAGATGGGTGGTGCACCAGTTCGACCGGATCTTGGCCCATCCGATCAACCACGGCGCGCAGTCGCTCTTCGGCGGCTCGTCATCGCTGGTGCTCGCGATCGTCGCCGCGGTGCTGGTCGCGGCCATCGCCACACTCGTCATTGTTCGAAAGCAGCGCGCGAACCCCACTGCCGGCGCGGCCGAGCCGGGCGCACGCGAGCGCCATGCGGCCCGCGCGAAGCGACTCCTCGACGAGGCGACGGCGGCATGGCACAGCGGCGACCTCGACGCAGCCCTCCGACTCCGGTTCGCCGCCGGCCTTGAGCGGCTCGAGGACCGTGGGCTGCTCCACGACCGTGCGTCCCTCACGACGACGACGCTCGCGCGCCAGCTCGCCTCGTCGACGTTCGACGAGCTTGCCTCCGTGCACTCGCTCGTTGCCTACGGCGGGGTGACCGCGTCACCCGCGGACGTCGAGCTCGCCTTTTCGGCGTGGCCACGCGTCGCCGACGAGGCCCGCCAGTCGGTGGCCGCGCCATGACGCTGCTCGATGCCGGCACACCGCGCCGCGGCATCGCCGAGGCGTCGGGGGCGCCGCTTGGACCGGCGGTCCGGCCCGCTGCGAGCGGCCCGNNCCTCGCCATCGAGTACGTCTCGAGCTTCTACGGCTCGGTGGTGGGCCAGCGCACGGTGCCGGGCGTGCCGACGAGCCCGTACGCGACCGGACCGGCGGGCACCGCGGCGTTCGTCGCGCTGCTCGGCCGACGGGGCGACGCCGTCACCGTGGACACCCAGCCCCTGACCGCGGCGAGCGTGCCAAAGGGTGCGACACTGCTCGTGATCGACCCGCTGCGCTGGACCACCTCGGACCGGTCGGTCGCCCGCTCCGTCGTCGCGGCGGGCGGGAGGATCGTCTTCGTAGGCGCCGCACCGAGCGCGCCCGGGCCGGTGCCGCGCCGCGGCGACGCCGTCACGCTCGTGGCTGTCAACCCCGGCCCGGTCGTGGCCACCGTCCCCGGCGCCCTGACCGAGGGCGTCACCTCCCTCGACGAGGGCGTGGGCGTGCTGCGGACGACGGGCGCGGTGCGCCGCGACGTGGTGGGCGCGAACGGAACCGTCGTGGCCGACGACGGCCCCGTGGTCTGGGTGGCCTCGAGCGTCCCGCTGCGCGACGGGCACCTCGCTGCTCGCGACGACGCCGCGCTCGCATGGGACCTTGGCAAGCCGTTCGGCGGCCGCGTCGTCCTCGACGGCGCCGACATGGCGCCCGCGGCGATCTCGACGGGGCTGCGGGGCCTGCCGACGTGGACGCAGGCGGCCCTCTTCATGGCGCTCCTCGCCGTGCTCGCGTGGGTCATCTCGGCGTCCCGACGGTTCGGGCCTGTCGAGCGCACGGCTCGAGCGGCCGCACCCGCGCGGATCGGCCACGTCGACGCGATCGCGTCGCTGCTCGGCACGGTCGGGCCCGTGCACGTCGTGGCGGCCACCGCGGCGCTCAGCGCCGACACGCGTCGCCTGCTCGCGCACGCCCTGCACCGCGACGTCTCGGCCGCCGACGACGACATCGGCAAGGATGCCGAGGCGCGCGGCATCCCGACCTGGGTGGTGCGCGCCGCGCTCGAGGCGCCCGCCACGAGGGCCGCGGCCCTCCAGGTCGGGCGCGCGCATGCATGGTTGGCTGAACGAAGGGACCTCACATGACGCAGTTCGAGCCGGCGCACGCCGCGCGCACCGCAGCCCTGCGCGCCGCACTGCACCACGAGGTGGGCAAGGTCGTCGTGGGGCAGGGCACGCTCGTCGACGCGACGCTGGTGGCGATGCTCTCGGGAGGCCACGTGCTCATCGACGGACCGCCGGGCGTCGCCAAGTCGCTCCTCGCGGCCGCGATCGTGCGGGCCATGGGGCTCGAGGGCCGCCGCGTGCAGTTCACCCCGGACCTCTTGCCGTCGGACCTCACGGGCACGCTCACCATGCGCGGCAGCGAGTTCGTGTTCCGGCGCGGCCCCGTGTTCACGAACCTCCTGCTCGCCGACGAGCTCAACCGGACGCCGCCGAAGACCCAGGCCGCGCTCCTCGAGGCGATGCAGGAGCGGCAGGTGTCCGTCGACGGGGTGAGCCATCCGCTGCCCGACCCCTTCGTCGTGCTCGCCACGCAGAACCCCATCGACTTCGAGGGCACCTACCCGCTTCCCGAGTCCCAGCTCGACCGGTTCTTGCTGCGCGTCGCGGTGCCGTACCCCTCTGAGGCAGACGAGCGCCGGATGCTCGCGCTCCGGCACCGTGGCGTCGCGCCGTCGACGATCGACGACGTGACCGCCGTCGGTGACGCCGCCACGCTCCTCGACGCGCGTGGCGACGTCGACGCGGTCCGGCTCGCCGACGGCGTCGGGGACTACCTCGTCGCGATCGTGCGCCGCACCCGCGAGCTGCCGAGCGTCCAGCTCGGTGCGAGCCCGAGNNCCCGACGACATCGCCTCGCTCGCGGTCCCGGTCCTCGCGCACCGGCTCGTGCTCACCGCCGAGGCCGAGCTCGACCGCTTCTCGGCGACCGACGCGGTGCAGACCGCGCTGCGCACGGTGCCGGTGCCCCGCTAGGTGCCGCGCGAGGTGGCCACCGAGTCGACGTCCAGGGCGTCGTTCCCGCGACCGACGCGTCGTGTCGTGGCAGCACTCGCCGTGGCGGCCGGGGTCGTGGCCGCGCTGCGGCTGGCCCCGGGTGGCGCCGTCGCACTCGGGCTCGCCATCCTCGCGTGCGCCGTCGTCGATGCCGTGGCGGTGCGTCGTGCCGCCGTTCGCGTCACCGTGGATGTCGCCCCGACGCTCGCGCGAGGCTCGAGGGTGCCGATCACGGTGCGCGTCGAGACGACCGCGCGGGTGGTCCGACTCCGCCAGCCCGCGCCGCCCGAGCTCGCCGTGGAGCCCGCCGAGGTCGACGCCAGCTCGATCTCGGGCGCGCTCGTGGGGCGCAATCGCGGGACCCACCGCCTCCCCGGCGCGGTCGTGCGGCTCGCCGGGCCGCTCGGGCTCGCGACCGTGGACCGCGCGCGCACGGCGACCGCGACGGTGCGCGTGCTGCCGGACCTCCCGCGAGCCCGGCTGCTCGCGATGCGTCGCCGTGGCCGCAGCGCGGAGGGCGCCGCGGTCCGCCGACGGGGGATCGGCACGGAGTTCGAGTCGATCCGCGAGTACGACGGGGGCGACGACGTGCGGTTCGTGAACTGGATGGCGACGTCGCGCTGCGCGCGTCCGATGACGAACCAGTACCGCGTCGACGAGAATCGCGACCTGGTCTGCCTCGTGGACGCCGGGCGGCTCATGTGCGCGCCGATCGGGCCGATGACGAGGCTCGACGCCGCGCTCGACGCGCTGTGCGTGCTCGGCGTCGCCGCAGACGAGGCGGGGGACCGCGTGGGCGCGACGGCATTCGCCGCGGGCGTCGTCCGCCAGGTCGCCCCGCGGCGCCGGGGGACCGCGCCCGCCGTCGAGGCGCTCTTCGACCTCGAGCCGACGGAGCTCGAGAGCGACTTCTCGCTCGCCTTCCAGCAGGTCGCGTCCAAGAAGCGATCGATCGTCGTCGTGTTCACCGACCTCGCCGACCCCGCGGCGTCGCGCACGATCCTCGACGCGATCCCCATCCTCGTGCGCCGACACGAGGTGATCGTCGCGACCGCAATCGACGAGGACCTCGCGGACGCGGCCACCTCGATGCCCGGGGACTACCACGACGTGCTGCGCGCCTCGGTCGCCCTTTCGCTGCTCGATGCGCACCGCACCGCGGTGCGCCGTGCGACCGCGCTCGGCGCCCAGCTGGTGGAGGCATCGCCGGCGCAGCTCGGCCCCGCCCTCGTCGCCGCCTACGTGCGGCTGAAGTCGCTCGCGAGGGTCTGAGAAGGCTCGCGCGCCGGGCGCGGCGGCACGCCCGCGCAGCACGACCGCGGACCAGAACGCGGTGCACAACACGACCCCGAGTCCGAGCGCGGCCGGCAGTGACAGGTCCCACGGGGTGACGAAGCCCTCGACCGTGCCGGCGAACACCAGAAAGACCATGACCCCGACGATCGCGGCGCCGACGCTGCCCGTCGAGTCCGCGAGCGCCTCGGTGCGGGTGCGGCGCCCCGGGTCGATGAGCGCACGGGCGATGCTGAGCCCGGCCGCACCCGCGAGGGCGAAGCAGCTGAGCTCGAGCAGCCCGTGGGGCACGACGAGCCGGACGAACTGGGAGAACCCGCCGCCTTGCCACTCGAGGGTGCCGATGACGCCGAGCAGCGCGCCGTTGTAGGCGAGCGAGCACACGGTGATGACCCCGTAGGTGAAGCCGCCGGCGACAACGAGGCACGCCACGATGATGTTGTTGACGAAGATCTCCGCGGCGAGGCCGCCGCGCGACGCGACCGACACGCCGTAGAAGGCGCCCTTGGTGTGCACCGAGATGTGCGAGCCGGCCGGCAGCAGCCCCGACGCGCTCGCGGGGTCCCACACCGCCCAGAGGACGCCGAGCAGCACCGAGCCCGTGATGACACCGACGGACAGCCAGAGCAGCGACGACATCGCCCTGAGCTCGCCCCAGAGCGTCGTCGTAAAGAAGTGCCCGACCGACTCGCCGTGGGCTGCCTTGGCGTAGACGACGCCACGGGCGCGCCCGACGAGGTCGGCCAGCTCCTCGGTCACCGGCTCGTGGGCGAAGGCGCGTCGGGCGAGCGCGAGGTCGGCTGCCGCCGCGCGGTAGCGCTCGCCGAGCTCGAGCAGCTCGGCGGGTGTCAGCGTCGCGGTGCTGCCCCGTGCCCTGCGGACGAGCGCGTCGAGCTCGCGCCACTCCGCCGCTCTGCTCGACACGAAGCGTTCTAGGTTCATCGCGTGGACCTCGAGGATCGGATCGTGACGGCCACCCCCGAGGGCGTGAGCGTCGAGCTGGTGCTCGCCGGCGCGGGGTCGCGCGGCGTGGCCATCTTGCTCGACACCCTGGCCCAGGCGGTGATCCTCCTCGTCGTCTCGTTCATCTCGTCGATCGCGGCCGTCGCGTCCCGCACGAGCCTCCTCGCGACGGGCATCTTCGCGGTCTTCGTGCTCCTCGACGTGCTCGGCTACTTCGTGATCCTCGAGATGCTGACCGCCGGTCGGTCCCTGGGCAAGCTTGCCGTCGGGCTGCGCGTGGTCCGCCTCGACGGCCGGCCAGTCGGGTTCCTGCCGAGCCTCGTGCGCAACGTGGTGCGCCTCGCGGACTACCTCTTCTTCCTGATGGGGCTCTGGATGATCCTCGGCACGACGCGGCACCAGCGGCTGGGAGACCTGGCCGCCGGCACGATCGTGGTGCGCGAGCGGCGCGCCGCGTCGACGCGCCGCGCCGGCAGCCCAGGCGTCCTCGCGGGCGCCGAGGTGACGATCGCGGCACCGATCGCGTCCGCCTTCGGCATCGCCCTCGACGCTTCGGGCTGGGACGTCTCGGCGGTGACGACCGAGCAGGTCGCGCTCGCCGAGCGGTTCCTGCGGAGCCGATGGGGCTACGCGCCGGGAGCGCGCGTGCGGCTCGCCGCGAGGCTCGCGAACCTGATCGCCCCTGGCGTGGCAGGGATGCCTGACGGCCTCGTCGCCGAGCAGCTC
>PLCI01000178.1:10524-10661 GCA_003135595.1 Acidimicrobiaceae bacterium
CGGCGGGTGGGTGCTGCCGATCACCTCGCCGATGCCGCCGCCCCCCGCCCCCCGCCCGGAGGCGCCGAGCTGGTGACTCAGCGCCGCTCGGCGAAGAAGGCGCTGAGCACGCTCGCGCACTCCTGGGCGCGCACGCC
>PLCI01000029.1 GCA_003135595.1 Acidimicrobiaceae bacterium
GGAGGCACACTTCGGCCACGCCGCCGCGGACTACGCCGTCGGCCTGGCACGCGAGGCGGGCGCTCGCCGCGTCGTGCTCTTCCACCACAAGCCGAGCCGCACCGACGACGCGCTGGACGCGCTTGGCGCTCGCCTCGGCGCCGACGGCACTTTCGTGGCCTCCGAGGAGATGGTCCTGCAGCTGTAGGGCCGGGTCCTACGCCTCGCGAAGCGCCTCGGCCGGATGGAGCCGCGCCGCGAGGGCCGCGGGCACGAACGCGAGCGCGTTGCTGACGACGACGACCCCCGCGACGATCGCCGCGACGAGTCCCACGGGAACCACGGCGAGCGGGACAGCACCGAGGTTCGACGCGAACGCCAGCCAGATCACGTGCCCCACGGCGATGCCGGTCGGGACGCCGACGACGATCCCGACGACCGCGACGGTGGTGGCCTGCGAGCATACGGCGGCGCCGACCTGGCGTCGGACGAAGCCGAGCACCTTCAGCAACGCGATCTCGCGTCGTCTGCGCGCCACTGTCACGAACAGGAGGTGCGCGAGCGTGGCTGCGCCGAACAAGGCCAGTGTGACGCCGAGCAGCGCCGGGAAGTTCACCGCCTGGCCGAAGTTCACCAGGTTGACCGGGACGCTGAACACACTCAGCTCACGACTGAACAGTCGGTCCAGGCGTGCCGCCGTCGCTCTTCCCGCTGCGGTCGGCGTGGTCGCGATCGCCATCCCCCAGTCCGGGTACTGCGGGTCCTCCACCTTGGCGAGGAGCTTCTTGACGCAGCGCGACGACCCGGGGCCGGCGGGACAGATCGCCGCAGCGGCGGCGTGCAGCGGGACGATCGCCCCGTCGCCAAGGCCACCGGCGCTGAGACTCGGCGGGAACGCGATCGTGCCGGTGACCGTGAACTCGCTGGTGCGCGACTTGCCGCTCGGCCCGATGACCGCGACCGGCACGCGCGAGCCGATCTGCGCCTTGGCCGCCGCCAAGGTCTGGGTCCCGAGCGCGAGCTCGCCATCGCGGCTGGGATACCGGCCGTTGATGAGGGAGAAAACAAACGGTCCCTTGCCGTCCAGCACGAGCGTCGCCTGGACCGGCGCGCCGTTGACGTCGATGAACTTGCCGCTGACCCCGTAGGTGACCCGCGTCACCGAGGGGTCGTGGAGGAGGCGCTGCACCAGGCCGGCCGCCTGGGCGTGGTAGAGGCCGCCCAGATCGACCTGCCAGGCCTGGCCGTACAGCGGCGGCGTGTCGAGCAGACGGGCTGACCAGGTGTGACCGCCGTCAGAGGTCGTCGCGACGACGCCCGCACCAGCGCCGTTTCCGGTCGCCCCGACAAGGATGCCGTGGTCGAGATCGCTGAAGGCGGCGGCGGCCGGCACGAACGATCCGGCCNNTTGGAGAGGCTCGCGCCGAAGACGGCCGTCGCGGCGAGCGCGGCGACGGCCACGGTGGTGCCGAACATCGCCGTCGCGACGGGGACGCTGGCGCGTCCGCGGCCGCGCTCGAGGGCGTGACGCGTCCCGACGAGCACGCTCGGCGGCGCGCCCGCTTGTCCCAGCATGCGGACCGCCCGCGAGCCGCTGCGGACTGCTGGGTGGGCCTCGTGGAGCGCCGTGGCACGCACCTGGGCTGCACGCCACGATGGGTACGCGGCCAGCAGCAGCACCACGACGACGATGGCGGCGGCGCCGAGGCCGAAGACGAGGGCATCGAAGATGAACCCCTGGTCTGGCTCTGCGGCGCGGGCCTCGCCAACCGGCGTGAGCGGCGACACCGCGACGGCGAAGACGAGCGCACCGGCGGTGCCCGCGACGGCGATCGCGCCAGCACGAACCATCCCGAGGCCGAAGATCTGGTTTGGACGGAACCCGACTGCTGACAGCGTCGGATAGCTCTCTTGCTCCACGATGCTCTGGCGAGACAGGGCCTGTCCCAGGAGGGCAAGACCGGCGATGCCCGCCAGGAGGGCGAACAACCACCACCCGTCGGCCTGGGGGTGGATGGAGTTCTCGACGGCCGCGGTCTGCGAGTCCTCGCTCTGCACGTAGACGAAGTTGTTGCCCGAAGTGTGGATGTGGTTGAGGTCGTAGGTGAACCTCGGGAGCTCCTCGGCCCCGCCAACGAGGCGGACGAGTGTGACGGTGCCACGGAGCACGTGGCGTCCTTCACCGCGGTCGAAGGCCCCGCTCGTCCACAGCAGGTAGCTCGGCGTGGTCGATGGGAAGTCGAGCATGCTCGCCTCGAACCCGACGATGCGAAGACGCACGCTGGGGCCGTGCGGCGTCGGCGTGCCATTGCTGTTCAGCACGAGCTGTCGCTGCGAGGGCGCGTAGAGCGGCACCGTGACGATGGACCCGACGTGCAGCCCGAACTGCTGCTGCAGCGAGAACCCGGCGATGGCTTCGTTCGGACCGGTGGGCAGCCGCCCACCGATCAGTCTGAACGCGTGCGCGCTTGAGCTCGGAAGTTCGACCAGGCCGAAGTCATTCGAAGGGATGAAGTGCCCGTCCTGCACCACGTTGCCGTTGAAGTAGGTCGCGCTGGTGGTGAACGACTGCACGTCGTGTCGGTCTCCGGCGGCCTTGGGGAACGACGAAGAGGAGAACACCGCGGCGTCGAAGCCGTACTGCGCGACGAAGTGGGGGAAGGCCGTTGCGGTCCTGCGGCCGGCGGACACGCCGGCGAGGACGGTCCCACCGACGACGGCGACGAGGAGGGCCAGTGCGAGCCACGACGCCCAGCGGCGGCGCGACTCGGCGCGAAACACCCTCCAGATGCACGTCATGGGGCCACCTCCGGCAACCACTCTGCTCCACCGGTGATCCGTCGGGGCAGGGTGGTACCCCGCTGCACGGTCGTTGTGTTAGCACCCGCCCGCGGCGCCGAGGCGAGGATCCGTCGCACCGCGGCGGCCCGCGCGTCCCGTGAGAGCTGAGGGACAAAGCCTCCCTGCTAGTCTTGCTCGGCCCGAGCGCGACCGTTCGGGACCAGATCGAGGACGACGTGGCAAACATCAAGAGCCAGATCAAGCGCAACCTTCAGAACGAGAAGCGCCGTGTTCGCAACAAGGGCGTGCGCGCCGAGATCCGGACGAGAACCAAGAACGCCGTCGCGGCCGTCGGGACCGACGACGAGGTCCAGGCGCTGCGCACCGCGATCAAGCGGATCGACAAGAGCGCCGCGGCCGGCGTGATCCACAAGAACCAGGCCGCGAATCGCAAGTCCCGGCTGATGCGTCGCGTCAACGCGATGCACGCCTCGGACTGACTCAGCGAGCGCCGCGCCCCGCTCCCCGGTGCTGCCGGGCGAGCCGTGCGACGAGGATCTCGAGGACCGTCAGCGTCTCGAGGGCGCTCTGGCCCTTGACGTCGGCGTCGGCCCGGGCGATCCACTCGACGGCCTGTCGGATTCGCTCCGAGCCCAGCGACGAGCACGACGTCAGGAGCTTGCCCGCGGGATAGGGGCCGATCGAGAGCACCGAGGCGGCGTCCTCCTTGGTGCGCACGCCTGCGCCGTCGAGGCGGAGCAGGCGCAGGTAGTGGCGCTGGAGCGTGAACACGACCGCGGGCGCGGCGCGTCCTCCGGGGCCGATGAGGCGGTGCAGCACGTCGAGCGCGCGAGCGGCGTCGCCCAACGCGATCGCGTCGGTGAGGTCCCACTCTGGCACCGCCCCGGTTGCGCCCAGGAACGGCTCGAGCTCGTCGGCGGTGACGCTGGCGCCCTCGCCGTAAGCCGCAGCCAGCGTCGCGAGCACCCCGTCGACGCGCGCGAGGTCCTCGCCCACCTGGGCCGTCAGCCGCTCGACGCCCGCGGCATCGAGCCGCACCGAGGACTGCTTCACGTGCGCGGCGACGAATGCCGTGCGGTCGCGCACCGACGTGCCGACGCTCGCGTCCACCACCTCGCCCACGGCGCTGATGGTCTTTTGGAGCCCCGGCGGCACGGTCCCGCCCCCTGCCACGAAGACCGCCGTGACGCCGGGCACCGGCTCGGCGAGGAGGGGCGCGAGGCGGTCGGCGTCAGCCGAGCTGAGCCGCCCCGCGTCGCGGACGACGACGACGCGACGGTCGACGAGGAACGGCGGGGTCGTGAGCGCGTCGACGAGTCGAGCGAGGTCGAGGTCGTCGATGCCACCGCCGCCGAGCTCCTCGACGCAGGTCGCGGGGTCGCGCGCACCGACGAGGACCTCCAGCAGATGGGAGGTCGCCTGCGCCACGAGCGCGTCGTCGCGTCCCTTGACGAGGATCGACGACGGCGTCGTCACGCCGCCTCCAGCACCGAGGCGATCGCATCGCGCACGCGCACCGTGCCGCGGACGTCGTGGACGCGCAGGACCCTGCAGCCGAGCGACGTGCCGAGTGCGGCAGCCGCCAACGACGCGTCGTGGCGCTGATCGATCTCAAGATCCAGCAGCGAGCCGATGAATCGCTTGTTGGACGCCGACAGCAAGAGCACGTGGCCCGTGCCAGACGCGAGCACGTCGGACGCGCGCAGGAGCGCGAGGGACTGGTCAGGCGTCTTGCCGAGGTCGAGCCCTGCGTCGACGATGACCCGCTGGCGCGGGATGCCGGCTGCCGTCGCCCTCGCCGCGCGGTCCGCGAGGAACGACGAGACGGTGGCCACCACGTCGTCGTAGACGGGCTCGGGGTCCGCGACGCGAGGTCGAAGCCGGATGTGCGTCGCGACGACGGACGCCCCCGCCGTGGCCGCGACGTCCAGGTAGTCGGGGTCCGCGAACCCCGAGATGTCGTTGCCGAGCACCGCGCCCGCCGAGAAGCAGGCGCGCGCCACCGAGGCCCGCCACGTGTCGATCGACACCGGGATCGCGAAGCGGTCGCAGAGCGCCTCTACGACGGGGACCACGCGGTCGAGCTCCTCGTCTTCATCGATCTCGGGACCCGGGCCGGCGCGGACGCCCCCGATGTCGAGGACGTCCGCGCCGTCCTCGACGAGCGACGCGGCCCTCTTGAGGAGCCCGTCGAGATCGAGGGTCGCTGCCGGCTCGAAGAACGAGTCCGTCGTGCGGTTGAGCACGCCCATCACGAGTGCCCGCGTCGTGACGTCATAGGCCCGCGGGCCGAGCTCCAACGTGATGGCCACCGGCGCCCGGAACGGTCGCAACGCTCAGAACAGCGTGGACGCGAGCGCCCTGCGGTACCTCGAGGTCCTCGGGTCCTCTGGTCCGAGCGCGTCGAGCAGGTCGATCAGCTCCTGTCGCGCGGCGTCATCGTCCTTCGCTCGGGAGAGCAGCTGGTCGAGACGCGCGTCGGTGCCCGCCCCGAGGTCGACACCCGCGACGAGGAGTCGCGCGCGGGCCGCAAGGTGGCCCAGGTCGCCCGCCTCGGGGAACCTGGCGAGGACCTCGAGCGCCTCGTCGGCGCGGCCCTGGTCGAGCAGCTCGGTCGCGAGTGCNNGGCAGCAGGGACTGCACGAATGCGCGCACCTCGGCCTCGGGCAGCGCCCCGGTGAACGAGTCGACCACCTTGCCGCCTGCGAGCGCATGGACTGCGGGGATCGACTGCGCACGGAACGCGCCGGCGATCTGAGGGTTCGCGTCGACGTCCACCTTCACGAGCTCGACCTTGCCCTCGGTCTCCGCGACGACGCGCTCGAGGATCGGACCAAGCGTCTTGCACGGACCGCACCACTCGGCCCAGAGGTCGACGACCACCGGCACGGTCTTGGACCGCTCGATCGCTACCTCGGCGAAGTTCACATCGGTTGCGTCGACCACACACCGACAATACCGGCGAGCGCTCCGCGAGCCCCCGTTGGGTCGGGCCGCCGCGCGGTAGCGTCACCGCGCATGGGTGAAGACGTCACCGGGATCGACGTGCCGCGGGTCTCGGCGTGGCTCGTGGCCAACGTGAAGGGGTCCACCGCACCCTTTTCCTTCGAGCTGATCGCCGGCGGCAGGTCCAACCTCACCTTCCGAGTGACCGACGCCGCGGGGGGCCAATGGGCGCTACGGCGCCCGCCCGTGTCCCACGTGCTCCCGACGGCCCATGACATGGTGCGCGAGCACACGGTCCTTTCCGCGGTGGGGCCCGCGGGCATCCCAGTGCCGACGACCGTCGCGCTCTGCACGGACGAGGCGGTCAACGAGCGGCCCTTCTACGTCATGTCCTTCGTCGAAGGGCACATCCTGCGCGACGCGACCTCGGCAGCCGCTGAGCTCGAGCTCGCGGCGCGGGGTCACGTCGGCCACCACCTGGCGACGACCCTGGCCCAGCTCCATGCGCTCGATCCGGACGCGATCGGGCTCGGCGGACTCGCGCGGCACGACGGCTACATCGAGCGCCAGCTCCGGCGCTGGCGCGGCCAGTACGACCAGATGCACGTCGACGGCGTCGAGCACGGGGGCCTCGTCGAGGAGGTCGGCGAGGCGCTTGCCAAGCGCATCCCGCCCCAGCAGCGCGTCTCGGTCGTCCACGGCGACTACCGGCTCGACAACACGGTCCTCGCCGACGACGGACGCGTGCGCGCCATCCTCGACTGGGAGATCTGCACGCTCGGGGATCCGCTGGCGGACATCGGCCTGCTCTGCGTGTACTGGTCCGATCCCGGCGACAACCAGGTGGCGCTGGTCGGCAACGCCCCGACGACCGCGCCGGGGTTCGCCACGAGAGACGAGGTCCTCGCCGACTACGCCAAGGCGAGCGGGCTGGACTGCTCGGAGGTCCCCTACTACATGGCGTTCGGCTACTGGAAGCTCGCCTGCATCCTCCAGGGCGTCTACGCGCGGTACGTCGCGGGCGCGACCGCGGGCGACGCCGGATCCGTCGACTCCTTCCCCGCGCACGTCACGGCGCTCGCAGAGAGCGCTCGCTCGCGACTCGGGTCGATCACGTGACGACGCCCGAGGAGCGCGTCGTCCTCGTCGACGAGCCGACCCTCACCGACCCGGTGCTCGTGATCGCCCTCGAGGGCTGGATCGACGCGGGCTTCGGCGCCGCAACGGCGGTGGCGACGCTGCTCGAGATCGCCGACGCCAACCTCGTGGCGTCCTTCGACGGCGAGTACTTCTTGGATCAGCGGGCCCGCCGCCCGATGGCGAGGATCGTCGACGGTGTGACGACCGAGCTGCGGTGGCCGGAGATCCAGCTGCGGCACGGCACGGACGCAGGCGGGCTCGACCTGCTGTTCCTCGTCGGGCCTGAGCCCGACTTCCACTGGCTCGAGTTCTGCGAGCTCGTGGTCGGCCTGGCCGAGCAGTTCAGCGTCCGGATCGTCATCGGCCTCGGCGCGTTCCCCGCGCCCGCGCCGCACACGCGCCCGGTGCGGCTCGCCGCGACCGTCCCCCAGGCGTCCCAGCACCTCTTGGAGAAGGTGGGNNGCCGACGCGGACATCGACGCCATCACGCTGTGGGCACGGGTCCCGCACTACGTCGCGACGCTCCCCTACCCCCAGGCGTCGGTCGCGCTCATCGACGGGCTGTCGGCCATGGCCGGTGTGGTCCTCGACGCAACCGCGCTGCGCAAGGCCGCCGACGACGCGAGGTCCCGCGTCAACGAGCTGGTGGGCTCCAACCCCGAGCACGCCAAGATGGTCGCGGACCTCGAGGCAACGATCGATGAGGCGGAGGGCAACGCGCTCAACACGTCGGTGATCCCGACAGGCGAGGACCTCGCCCGCGACATCGAGCGCTTCTTGCGGGGCGAGGAGACGTGACCGCGCGGCGATGAGCCCCAGCGAGCAATCGAGCGGAGAGCCGACGTTCGGGAACCGTGCACGCGCGTCATCGTTCGGCGCCAACGCCGAGCTCTACGACGAGACGCGCCCGGACTACCCCGTCGCCCTCGTGGACCAGCTCATGGCGCCGCCGCCCGCACTCGTGCTCGACGTCGGCTGCGGCACCGGGATCCTCGGCAGGGCGCTCCTCGCGCGGGGCGCGGCCGTCCTCGGCGTCGAGCCCGACGACAAGATGGCAGCGGTCGCCCGGCGCCACGGCCTCGACGTCGAGCTCGCCACGTTCGAGGACTGGGACGACGCGGGGCGTCGCTTCGGGCTGCTCGTCTCGGGGCAGGCCTGGCACTGGGTCGACCCCGTGCTGGGCGCGGCGAAGGCCGCCGCGGTCGTGGCCGCGGGTGGCCGCGTCGTGCTCGCCTGGAACCACGCGATCATGCCGGCGGACCTCCGGGGCGTCTTGGACGAGGTCTACGTGCGCCACGCCCCGCCGAACGTGTCGCCAACCGTGCCGCACCGGCCGTCGGACTGGCTGCGCGCCGGCGGCTCCGAGGCGGTGTTCACCGCGCACGACGAGTTCGATGCGCCCGAGCACGCGGTGTACCCGTGGGACCGCCCGTACTCGAGGGCCGAGTGGCTCCGCCAGCTCGAGACGCACAGCGACCACGCGCTGCTCGACGTCGGCGCGCGACGGCGGCTGCTCGACAGGGTGGGCGAGGCGATCGACCAGATGGGTGGCAGCTTCACGATGCACTACGACTGCCGCGCGACGACGTTCGCAAGGCGCTGAGCTGGGGCTCAGTCGATGCCGACCGCACGCTCCTCCTCGGCGATGCCGAGCCCGAGCTGGTAGCCGTCGAGGTAGATCTCGGCGTCGCCCTGGCGGGGGTGGCGGTCCGCCATCGCGTGGAACTCGGCGGAGTGGTCCACGTGGTGCAGGTGCGCGAGCTCGTGGACGAGGACCGCGTCGAGCACCCAGTCCGGGACGTTGCGCAGCCGGACCGAGAGGCGGATCTCGCCGGTCGCAGGTGAGCACGACGCCCAGCGGCGCCGCTGGTTGGCGACGAACCTGACCGCGGTCGGCACTCGGGCGTCGGTGTACAGCTCGGCCAGGACACGCGCGCGCTCCTCGAGCGCCGCGTCGCGCGCGGCGCTCTGGGGCCGCTCGCGCATCGCGCGGCGGACGAGCTCGTCGACGAAGCTGTCCCGCTCCGCGCCCCGGAGCCTCAAAGGGATGGCAACCACGATCTTGGTGCCCGACCAGTGCGCCGATCCTGTCTTGGTCCGCCGACTGCTCGCTCGGACCTCGAGCTCGGGCCGGTCGAAGGACGCGGGGACGACCGTGACCGTCGAAGACGGAGTCGGGGGCTTTCGCTCCCGATGGTTCACGTGACGAGGTTGACGAGCCGGGGCGGGCGGGCGACCACGCGCCGCGGCACCCGACCGCTGAGCGCCGATGCGACGGGGCCGCTCGCGAGCGCGAGCGCGACCGCGTCGTCCTCACTTACGTCGGCGGCGACCTCGATGCGGTCCCGCACCTTGCCGTCAACCTGCACGACGAGCGTCTCGGTCTCGACGACGAGGAGGGACTGCTCGACGCGCGGCCAGCTCGACTGGTGCACGCTCGGAAGGTCGGGATGACGGAGCTGCCAGAGCTCGGCGGTCACGTGCGGGGCCATCGGGGCGAGCAAGAGCAGGATCGTGTCGACTGCCTCGCTCACGACGTCGGCGTGCAGGTCCGCGGCGGTGTGCACGAGGCGCTGGATCTCGTTGTGCAGCTCTCGGATGTGCGCGATCGCGGTATGGAAGCTCCACTGGTCGATATCGCGCGTCACGAGCGCGATGGTCCGGTGCGTGAGCCGGCGGAGTCGCACGTCGGCGTCGTTGAGCTGGCCTGACCGCACCGGCGCCTCGCTCAGTGCCAGCCGCCAGATGCGGTCCAGGAACCTGCGGCACCCCTCGATCACGCTGTCGGTCTGGTCCGTCCAGTCGAAGTCGTCGATCGGCGGCCCGACCGACAGGTGGAAGATCCGCAGGGCGTCGGCCCCGGTGCGGTCGAAGTACCGCTGCGGCGCGATCAGGTTGCCCTTGGACTTCGACATCTTCGTGCCGTCCATGCGGATCATGCCCTGGGTGAACAGCTTCGCCAGCGGCTCTCGCGGCAGTCCCGGGGCGAGCCCGGTGTCGATGAGGGCGCGCATCATGAATCGCGCGTAGAGAAGGTGAAGGATCGCGTGCTCGACGCCGCCGACGTACTGGCCGACCGGCATCCACGCAGCGGCTGCGTCGACGTCGAGGGGCAGCGGCGCATCGGGGAAGGCGCAGAACCGCAGGAAGTACCAGCTCGAGTCGAAGAAGGTGTCGAGCGTGTCGGTCTCGCGCTCGGCGGGACCGCCGCAGGTGGGGCAGGTCGTCTCGAGGAACGACTGGTTCGTCGCGAGCGGCGAACGCCCCGAGGCGTCCATCGTCACGTCGTCGGGGGCGAGGACTGGCAGTGCCGCGCGCGGCACGGGCACGACGCCGCATGAGGCGCAGTAGACGATGGGTATCGGACAGCCCCAGAAGCGCTGCCGTGACACGAGCCAGTCTCGGAGCCGGTAGTTGACCTTCGCGACGCCCTTCGCCTCGCGCTCGAGGAACCCCGCCGCAGCGGCGATCGCGTCGGGGACATCCAGGCCGTCGAGGAACCCCGAGTTGATCTTGGTCCCGTCCCCCGCGTACGCGCCGCCGCCGGCTGCCTCATATCCCTCGGGCGGCTCGACCGTGCGGATCACCTCGAGGCCGTGGAGGATCGCGAAGTCGTAGTCGCGTCCGTCCTCTGCAGGCACGGCCATGATCGCGCCGGTGCCGTAGCTGGCGAGAACGTAGTCGGCAATCCAAATTGGAATTTTTTCGCCGTTCACCGGATTGACGGCATAAGCGCCGGTCCACACGCCGGTTTTTTCCTTCGCCAGTTCCGTGCGTTCCAAGTCGGATTTGCGCGCGGCGTGCTCGCGGTAATTTTCCACCGCAGCCAATTGTTCTTCGGTGGTGATTTCATCCACCAACCGATGCTCCGGCGCGAGCACCATGTAGGTTGCGCCGAATAAAGTATCCGGGCGAGTCGTAAAGACGCGGATGATCGGCCCAGCTTCATCGTAGCGGCGACTCGGCAGAGCGCCGTTATTTTCATTTTCACAGGATGCGGCGCTCTGCCGAGACGCCGCTACGCAAAAGTCCACCTCCGCGCCTTCGCTGCGGCCGATCC